>CAKMOY010000066.1 GCA_927911235.1 uncultured Moraxella sp. | reverse complement strand
CGATTAGTGTGTTTAAGGTGGCTATATTAACATATTTGTGATAATTTTGATGTAAAAAAATCATAACTTTCAAGAATGACTTTTTTAATTTTTTATGAAATTTTTTTATTAATAATGCTTTTTTGGTTTTAATTTTTGTAGATTTGTTTATACTAGTTGAATGTTTCTTTTTTTATCAACTTTTTCACCAAATTAACCAACAATTTTAATCAACCAAAAGGATTGTACCATGGCATTGTCTTATAAAGCCCCCTTGCGTGATATTCGTTTTTTAACCAACGAAGTTTTTAATTATCCAGAACATTACAAAAATCTAAAATCAGGCGAAAATGCCGACCCTGAAACGGTAGATATGATGTTAGACAGCATTGCTGATTTTGCGTCTGATGTGCTTATGCCCTTGTATCAGTCGGGCGATGCCGAAGGCTGTCATTTTGATAATGGCAATGTTACCACGCCAAAAGGCTTTAAAGAAGCCTATAATATGTTCGTAGAAGCTGGCTATCAAGGTATGTCTTATCCAGAAGAATTTGGCGGTTTGGGTATGCCGATGTCGCTAAATTTAATCAAAACCGAAATGGTCGCCACATCAAACTGGGCGTTTAGTATGTACCCAGGTTTATCGCTTGGCTGTATGAACACGATTATGGAATACGGTTCAAAAGAACAAAAAGACACCTATATGCCAAAATTGGTGGAAGGCACTTGGGCTGGTACAATGTGTTTGACCGAGCCACAATGCGGAACGGACTTGGGACAAGTCAAAACCCGTGCCGTGCCAAATGATGACGGTACTTATAATATCACAGGCACAAAAATCTTTATTTCCGCAGGTGAGCATGATTTGACCGAAAATATCATTCACATTGTGTTGGCTCGTTTGCCAAACGCCCCTGAAGGCACAAAAGGCATTTCGCTATTTATCGTGCCAAAATTTTTGGTAACGGACAATGGCGAAGTCGGTGAACGCAACCCTGTAACTTGCGGTTCTATTGAGCATAAAATGGGGATTAAAGCGTCAGCGACAGCGGTGTTAAACTTTGACAATGCCAAAGGCTTTTTGATTGGCGAACCGCACAAAGGCTTAAAAGCCATGTTTACCTTTATGAATACCGCTCGTATCGGTACAGCAATTCAAGGCTTGGCTCATACCGAATTGGCATTCCAAAACAGCTTGCCATATGCCAAAGAACGCCGTTCTATGCGTGTGTTATCAGGCAAAAAAGAGCCAGAACAAGTCGCTGATGCGATTATCCATCATGCGGACGTGGCTCGTATGTTGTTGATCCAAAAAGCCTTTAGCGAAGGCGGTCGTTCTATGATTTATCATGCGGCACGTTACGCCGATAAAATGACCGAAGCCACTCACGCAGGCGACCACGAAGAAGCCGAAAAATTGGACGAAAAATTGGGCTTTTACACGCCGATTTTAAAAGGATTTTTGACCGAATGTGGCATTGAAGCCAGCAAACACGCCATTCAAGTTTTTGGCGGACACGGCTATATCAAAGAATGGGGCATGGAACAAATCGCCCGTGATGCCCGTATTTCAACGCTTTATGAAGGCACAACAGGCGTACAGGCATTAGACTTGTTGGGTCGTAAAGTACTATTACAATCCAAAGGCAAAGTGGTGCTAGACTACACCGCCAACATCATGAAATGGTGTACCGAATATGCCCTTGACAAAGAAATGCGAAAATTCGTTTGGGCTTTAACCAAATACTGTGCCGAATGGAATACCTTGACCGCTCGTATCATGCTTGCCGCCCGTAAAGACCGTGACATCGTATCTGCCGCATCGGACGATTATTTGATGTATTCTGGCTATGTGATGATGGCGTATCACTGGGCGAGAATGGCATCTGTGGCATATGACAAACTCAAAAATGGCGGTAAAGAAACCAAAGAATTTTATCAAGCCAAAATCAAAACTGCCGAGTTTTATTTTGAAAAAATCTTGCCACGTGCATCAGGTCTATCCGAAAGTATGTTAGCACCGACTGAGTCTATGACCCTTGATTTAGATAGCTTTAACTTTTTGGATTAATCGGTTAAAATAACCGTATCTGATTGGACAAAAACCGTTCTTAACAGAGCGGTTTTTGTGTTTTTTGATTGATAATAATGATAAAAAGGAAAAATGATGATAGTCATTGATTTACCACCACAAATTGAACAAACCATTCATCAACAAGCCCAAGCTCAAGGCATTAGTGCAAAAAACTTGGTTGAAAAACACTATCACAAGCCTTTACAACTACTCAACACCGTCAAGAAACAGCGTTTGACTATGATATTAATGAAATTCAATCAGCCATTGATAGCGGTTTTATTGAAGTACCAAAAGGCGTGTCTAAAGATTTAGATAGTTTTACGAACTGGGTAAAAGCGAGTCTTGTGTAATTATTATGAAAGTTACTTTAGCTACTTTGTTTGCCAAACGGTTTTTAAATTTTCCAAAACAGGACCAAGAAAAAATTCGTACATTTATTGAACACGTTGAAAATTATGGTTTAGCCGATTTACAAGGTCGCAATAAATCATCAGATAATGTGCCAACAGATAATCCCAATTATTTGGCAAAAGTAAATTACGCCCAACAGCATAAACTTTGGCATTATCACATTGGTATTCCTGATTATGAAACCGCCAGCAATGGCGAACAAGTCAGCGAATATATTTTGCATTATCAATATTTTGACGATGAAATAAAAATCGTTGCCATGAGCTATCACCCACCCTTTGAACTGCCGACCGAAGATGAATTAAACGATGACTAAGCCAACTTTTACCGATTTTTCTCAAGCGATTATTACGCAACTTGAAAGAGATATCACCGCCTATATCACCGACAAATGTTTGCCAGAACCCTTGCACAGCGCCTGTCTATACGCCATGACTAACGGCGGAAAACGGGTACGACCGCTACTTGTGGCGAGCAGTTTTGCTACCGTTTCACAAGTCATTAATCAACAAAATTTTTATAAAAATATTGGTAAAATTGACAGCGTTCGCCTTTCTATGCTTGCAGTGGAATTGTTGCACGGCTATTCACTTGTTCATGATGATTTACCCTGCATGGACGATGACGATTTACGGCGTGGACGACCGACCACGCATATCAAATTTGGCGAAGCGACCGCCCTGCTTGCAGGTGATGTGTTGCAAAATTTGGCGTTTGAAACGTTTTGCGAACAGATTTTTGCCGAAAGTTGGCGAATTGGGAATAATTTATTAACAACGTTTACCCCACGAGCCAGACGTATGATTATGGGACAAATGCTTGATTTAAATGGCGAACAAAAAAACCTAACCCAAGCCGAACTTGAAGCCATTCACCGAGACAAAACAGGAGCGTTGATTGAAGCGTCTGTGTTAATAGGTGGTATTTGCGGGCAAGCGAATGAACAACAATTAAACGCATTGGAAATTTTTTCCAAAAATATCGGTCTAGCGTTTCAAGTACAAGATGACATTTTGGACGTAACCGCCGACACAGAGCAACTTGGCAAGCCTGCTCACAGTGATGAAAAGTTAGATAAATCAACTTATGTGAAACTCTTAGGCGTAGAACAAGCCAAAGATTACGCCCAAAGTTTGTTTGATACGGCTAAAAATGCGGTGATTGCAGAGTTTGGTAACGAAAATTATTTAATTGATTTAGCCAATTGGCTTTGGGCTAGACAAAAATAATTTTTTTCAAAACTGATTGCCAAACCTAATTACTAGAACTAATTTCCAAAATTGTTAACCAACATCACAATATAAAAGACAACAACGTAAAAGACAAATAACATGACAACAAAAAC
>CAKMOY010000065.1 GCA_927911235.1 uncultured Moraxella sp. | reverse complement strand
TTTCTATAAAAGCAAGTGAGTTAAAATTTGAACAATGGCGGACGATACAGGCAAATAGACGGCTAGAATTTGGACGGTATGGTAATAATTAACTGGTGAAAAAAAATGAGCGAAAAAAGAACAAAATTAACAAAACGGTATTTTACCGAAAATCAACAACGACAAAGAAAAAAATTGTTGGGAAATAATCTAAAGGTCGCTCGTATCGGAGCTGGCTACACACAAGCACAGGTTATGGAGCAGGTGTGGGGGATTGATAATAACCGAAACCGTATCAGTGAGATTGAAAACGGTCATGTAGATATTAGCATTGATATGTTATTGATATTATCTGACCTTTACGGCTGTAGTACGGATTATATTTTGGGTAAATCGTGCGAACCGATTAATGATATTTATGCCAGTCATATTAACAATGTATTGATTAACACACGGCATTATTTTGAACCAATGATTGAACAAAATGGTTACGTCTATCACTGATGTGATTAAAAAAGTAGATAAGGACGAACATTTAGAGTTGGTAAAATGCTGTGAAAAAATCTCTAACTATTTGATTATAAACAACCAAAAAATAAAAGAATCTGATGAAACATTACATCATCTATTAATTCACCTTGAATATATTATTAGAAAAATTAACGTAATACAAGCCCAAAAACAAACCCAAATCCAAGCACAATTAGAGCAGATAGCAGAGCGTATGGATAGAGAAGATAAGCATAGGTTACTTGTGGATATTGATAAGCAGCATCAGTATAGTTTGCCATTGCCAACACCTACTGTTGAAGCTGTTGCTTAAGTGGGGTGATTATGGCGATTGCAAGCGAAGTATGGGAAACGGCAAGGACGATATGGGAAAATACACCTGATATTTCTTATTCTGAATTGGTAGAAAAATTGATTGAAATTTTTGGCGAAGAGAATGCACCAGCGTCAAAATCTGCTGTTGCGACTAAGGCAAAAAAAGAAAACTGGAAAAAAAAGAGCAAGTTAAAAAAAACAGAACGCAAAAAAGAACGCACGCAATCAGTTGAAAATAAAGACAATAAAGGAAATAACAAGGTTATCCCAGTGGCGGTTTTGAACGCAAAAACCAAAATTGAACGAGAAATGGACAGCCTTGTATTAAACGCTGAACAAAAGCGAAAGATTATCCAAAAGCACCGAAAACGCCTTGAGCAGTTAGGGGATTTACAGGATAGTACGATTGATACGGTGAATATGTTGCATGGGCTTGACCCAGAGTTTGACGGTGAAAAAATTCAAAAGGTGATTGTTATATCTGAAACGTTGAGCCGAACGCTAAACCAACTAACAGCCAGTCAAAAGATGATAGCTGAGCAGGAATTTGTTGTGTGCGGGATTACGGTTGATGATTTCAAAGAATCTGAACAACAAAAACGCATGGCAACGTTTGAAGCATTGGAGCAGTTGGACGAAATGGAGCGTGTGAAACGGCAACAGATTAATCAAGAGTTGAAACAGCGGTTAAGGGAGTTTGAGTTAATGGCGGAAACTGGGGATTATGATGTGGTGGGGGAAGATGAGTAAAACCCACTTTACAAGGTGGGTTTTTTGCTTTATTTTTAGGCGGTTGGCTGTGTGGCGATGTATTCACGCAGGGCATTGTTTAGGCGTGTTTGCCAACCTTTGCCGTGTTGTTTGAAATAATCTATGACATCGCTATCTAGGCGAATGCTGGTTAGGGATTTTGTCGGTGTTTTTTGTTTGCCACGAGTTTTTACCATGTTTAAAAATTCGGTTGGTAATATATCGGTTGCTGGTGCAAAGTCTGTGAAATCTGCTTGGGTGAGTTCTCGGACTTCGCCATGTTCATTGATTAAATGTTTGTTCATAGTTTTTTATCTCTCGTTTGTTGGCTTTTCTAAAGCTGATGACACGCAAACCGTCTGGTGTAGGTGTAAATACTAAGACGTGTAAACGCTCTCCCAAAAAGCCTACGGCAATGTAGCGGGTTTCGCCATAGTCAAAGCGGTTGTCAATTTTTACTTTGGCGGTTAAAAAGTCAAAGTTGATGGCTTCGTCAAAGCTAAGTTGGCGTTCGTCAATGTTTTTTTGATTTTTGTCTGGGTCGTAGGTGATTTTCATTTTAATGTGGTTGGTGGTTTTTATCAAATTGTAATAACAATTTGCGTTTTTGTCAATCTTTTAGGTGGTGATTTTGCTTTACAAGGTGGGTTTTTTGTTGTGTAGTATGCCTAAGGTGTCGAAACCTTAAAACATAGCGGAAACCGCAGCCGATATTTAGCGGTTTTATTTTTCAAAAATTTATTGTCAGTTAATCCAAAGATTACGATAAATCCTAGCAAACCCCTAACGCCCTTTTGGGTATTTTCGAAAAAATTAACATAGGAGTTCGTTATGAACACAATCGCAACTATCAACAATCCTTTAACCATTGCCAATACTGCAATTTCTATTGTAGATGATTTGTATTCGCTTAACGATTTGCACAAAGCAAGCGGTGGCGTTGGTCTATGAGATGATACTGGCACAGCAAAAAGCCCAACCGCAAAATATTGACGGTGTTATGGATAACGGTAAAAAACTTATCCACCACATGAATTATATCTATTCATGGTATCAAGCGATAAAAGAACCGTTTGGCAAACTTAGCCAGTGAGAAATTGGCGATTGCTTGATTTTTGTTTTATTTTTTAAACCCTGCCTTTTTGGTGGGGTTTTTTATCGGAACAATCCCCCGCCCCCTAATATTCCTAGTGCATAATATCCCAAAAGTACAGGAATAACTCATGAACGGCTATATCATAGACACATTTTTATCATTTTGGGCGTTTTTTCTTTTGGCGTTGCTATACTTGGATAACTGCAACCTTGTCAAAAAACTAAATGAACAACTAACACCACAAGTATTTGCCCTATACTTTAACGACAAATTTAAACTAAGTCTGATTATCAGTATTTTACCTATAATCGGATTTGGTTTTTTGCTATGGCGATTTGCAAGCCTATTAATTCTTGCAAAAATGTGGGGAGCTGGAGCGGTTGGGTTAATCATCATATGGCAATTTTTGGCGTTTGGTTTTATATGGTTAAAAGTGCTAATTCATCTGATGTTACAACCGTTTGGCGGTAATCAACAAAACCAAAGTCAAAATAAAAGGGGTTATCAAGGGTCTAATCAAGGGATTCATCAAGGGGTTATGGCATGATTACTACCGCAAAAATTGTTGATATGATAAACCATTGGCTTGCAACCCCTGTCAATGGCTATTTTGCACAAGGCTATGGACAAGATATTAAAATGCACTTGCTTGTCAATCTAACCGCCTTTACCGCTGATGAATTTATCAAAAAATGAAACAAGATATTCCTGTACTACAACAGTTAAACAGCGACCAATTAAGCATTGTTACCCAAACAGTAGATTTTGACAAGGTGCAAGTATTTATCAAACTGGGGCATATTCTGATTGATGTTGGGCTGTCTAATCATAACAATAATACAGGGGATTATTACGATGTTACAGCGAACTAGCCTAACCGCTAGCATTGAAAATGCGTTAAACGATTATCCAGAGATTGCAGAACGTTGGCAAGTTGGCGACCCTACTGTTACGGCTTTATTAACGTCCATTCGTGAATTGGTGATTGCTTTATCACGAGATAATGACATTAATATCATTGAACCGTTTGTCAAATCCAATAATCGCACAATCATGGCTGATGCGGTGAACAAGGGTATTTTGCCTGTGGCAACGCCTTGTCAGTTTAAAATCACCATTGAAAACAACGGCACAAATACTGTTACCCTAAATCAAGGGCGGATTGTGGAAGACGGTACAGGGCGACAATGGCGGTTACTGTCTGCTATCACGATTAAACCGAATGAAACCCAAACGGTAAACTGTGAGCAAAGTATTATCAGAGAAACCAATTTAAATATTTTGGTAAGTGAGCCGTTTTATCAGATTGAGATTATCGCAGATGCCGATAGCTATGTGGCAGGCATACAAGTGATTAACACCACAACCAAAACCATGTTTGACTATACGCCAAAGTTTATGAACGCCCATGCAGGGGATAGTGTTTATACAATTTTTAGCGATGATTTTCAAAATATCCGTCTGATGTTTGGCGATAGTGAACGAGTTGGGCAAACGGTACAAGCTGGGGATAGTTACAAAATCTATGTAACCCAGTCTTACGGTTTTGTTGATACAACCACGTTAAAGCAAGCTACGCTAAACGATTTGTTAAGTAATGATGAACGTTATTTAAATATTTATTTTAAAACTGACGGATTGATACGAGCAGGAACAAACCCTTTAACAGTCAGCCAAATGCGACTGCTTGCCAGTTTTCCGTCCACTTATGACCATAATGCAGTATTTATGGGGAATTTTGATTTGTTGGTGCGTTGGCATTTTATGAGCCGTTTTGGTTATATGGCAATCTGGAATGAAACAACCCATGAGAAATTTTACCAAGCAAGCCTTGATAATATTAATCATTTAAATTTGACGGTGGTTGCTAATGAGCCAAATGAACAAAATCTTTTGATAAAAGATATTCAGCAGTTGGTGGCAAAGGCGGATAGTTTGTTTGATGGACGTGTGAGAGTAAAAGCAGTTGAAGAACGTCCATACCAGATTACGATTAATGGTTCTTTGGCTGGCGTGCATGATATTGATAGCGTAAAAGCACAGATTAGTGAGTTATTGTTGGCAAATTATGGGCGTGGTAGTATTTCAGCAAGCCACCCAAACAGTGATGGTTTTAACCGTCAAGAGATTGCAACATTAATCCGTGAGAAAATACCAGCATTCCAAGACCGCATTAGTGATTTTACCGTGTTGGGCGAAGATACCCAAACCAGTCCGATAAAACCGCATGAGTGGGCGTATCTGACACGAGATAGCATTGTGATTAATTTACGCAGAACAGCTGATAATAGCGGTGCGATGTGGACGTTGTAGGTGATGTATGGCTATAGGCAATCAAATAACAGTAGAACAAGTACACGAGCCTATCGCACAAAGTCATCTATACGATGACCTAGAAAGGGTAATGGCGAGTGTATTTCGGCAAATGCTAAAAGACCACTTGATAAACGATATTGATGATATATACCACTATGCAACCCCATTTTTGGGTGGTAAAACGGTCGTTGAACGCTTTAGTAAACTTAACGGCTTGGCGGTATTAAGACGTGATGACGGTGGTTTTAGCGATAAAGTTATGGCAATTATTTTGGCAAACTGGCAATCATTAGCAAGTGAACGTGGGCTTGCTTTTTTGCAGTTTGTACTGGATATGCTTTATCCGAATCAAAACGAGATTGTCAGGCTATGGCATGACAAAAGCCGAGCCAAAAGCTACCCAAACTATTTGTACGAAAGTGCCAGTAGCAAACGATTTAACAAGCCGTATCCGTATCAAATTAAACGCTGATATTGATTTAAGCGAATTGTCAGAACTAGCCCCTACACTTAGACGGCTTGTCCCTGCTCATATCGTGCCTGAAGTGGCTGTCTATGTGGATATTGACAATAAAAAAAATCGGTATGGCTTTGGGTGCAGATAAATTTCATGTGGCGGATTTTAGCCCTGTGAGAAGTGATTTAAAACATGATAGCAAAGCCAACCATGACGAAAACTATCGTTATAATGGCTATAAAATTGATAGGTGATAAATATGAGTATAAGTAAGCGAATGGACAGATGAGATTTATCTGATTGAAACCCACAACCCTGTGCAAGGTGGTGAAAATGGGATTGATAACATTCCACACAAGGGATTGGCAAATCGGATATTGTGGTTAAAAAATCAAAATCTTGTAAAAAAAAATCAACGAAGTGTCTAAAAAAAGTTGATGATTTGCAAAAAGTGGTTGATGATTTATCGGTTAGATTAACCAATCTTGAAAACCAAAAGCCAGCCGAACCCAAACCAAGCTATATAAGTCTATCAGGCACACCATAAATCGGAACACCTAAAAATCACATGGTTTTCCCAACCTACAATAATCCTATCTACACAACGATAGGATTTTTTTATGAAAGGTAATCTACCGTCTTATTCATATCTAAAAAAAGAATATGAAACCGCAAAAAGTCTAGGCTCACCTGCTTTGGCTTGTAACGCTGTATTGGTGCCAAAAGGTCATGAACATTTACGCCTACTTATCCAAAACTTCCCACGTCCAATGGTAACAAACAATGACCCTGCTGACGTGGATTATGCTGGTGGACTACAAGCACACCGAACAGGCACACCAAAAACCAACTTTGAAGGCTCTTTAACAGTAATTGAAACTGAAAAAGGGGCAATGGCAAAATTTGCTCAAGCTATGGTAGATGCTGGCGGTGAGTTAGAAAGTTGCCGTGTATTTTTCAATCTATCAGATGGTGCGACCAATAGTGGTACGATTGAGTACGTTATTTATGACGTGGCGTTTACTTTCCCTGACGGTGGCGGTGAGATTGACGCATCTAGCCGTTCGCAAATCTTGACCGTATCAGGCTCTATCCGTTATATGTATTTTGGTGAAAATGCTAATCTTGGTAGTACAGGCACAAATGCCTTTAATACTATCAATTCAAGCCTAAACAGCGGTAGTAGCAATATCGGTAATGCTATTGGTAATGCGTTGAGTAGCTTACTTGGTGCTTCTAGCTCTGTTGGTGTGAGTGGCTTTGGTGGTGGTACAGCTACAACGTTTGGCGGTTAATCTATGCAGTTTGAAACGCTTGTCAAAACCAAAGGCATTACCCAATACCCAAAAATAAAAGGGGTGATTGGTGAATATTGTAATGTCTTATACGATGAACTTTTAACCAGTGGTTACTCGTTATTACTTGATGACGTGCAAAATATCGTATTGCAAGAAGTACGATTTTTGGCTGGGTGGTGCAGGCTTGCCTGCCAACACAGTGATGACGAACCGCCAATCGGTGGATTTGGTTCATTTACGATTGATTTAGACACGATTTTATTGCTTGATGAATGGGTGGTGATTGAACCTGTGGTACGTTGTCATTGTGATTTGGTGCAAGCTAGACGAATGGAAGGCTCTCAAGCGTTGGGAGTTATGGCGTTTGGCTTACAGTCATCAGAAGCCTTGCAAAACTATAACATGGCGGTGGAAACGATGAAAAAAGAAGCGTTTCATAATGCACCTTTTAGCGTGGATTATGATGATTGACTTACATAATGACGATTGTCTAAATGTTTTTCCAGTATTAGCGAGCGATAGTATTTTGATGTTGCGTAAAGGCGGTGCAAAAAACATCAACAATCTAGGTTCTACAAATATATTAAGAGTTCCTAATATTATTGGTAATAAGCAACACCCTACAGAAAAACCAATTGATTTAATGCGAGTTTTAATTGAAAACTCAACAAAAGAAAATGATATTGTACTTGACCCTTTTATCCTCCATTGCCGTAAAACCACCGACTTCAGGCGGTGAATATAAGGCAACTTAAGCAATCATGCTTACGCATGGACGTTGTTTAGTGCGGTGTATTTTGCTGTCCAAATGTACTGGCGGACAATCTCAATTGGACGCTACCGCCACAACTCACCTGCAAAATAACTAGGCGACCATAACGCACCACCCCATAACTGCTCTTTGATGGACGGATACCCTTCTTACGGAGTAATCGACTAGACACGCCTTTCAAGCTAT
>CAKMOY010000064.1 GCA_927911235.1 uncultured Moraxella sp. | reverse complement strand
TTGATGAAAAATATACCACCCAAATGTGTTCGTGTTGTTTGAAAATTTCAGACAATAGTTCCGAAAGGTAGAGCAGGATTTAGGAATAAGAGAATGGCAATGTATGGAATGTGGTACATTTCATGATAGAGATATAAACTCAGCATTGAATATTCTCCGTATCGGACGTGATACGCTCGCAGGAGGAATCCCCTCACTTTAGGGAGGGGAGGACGTCAACCAGCTAAACTCATCAAATATAACCAAGCTGACCGTACCTGTGAAGTACATATCAACGGCTTGACGGACGGCTCACAAAAAGGGCTGATGGCTTTAATCGCTTATCCTATCGGTGATGATGATTTGGACACTGAAAGAGAGATGATAGCAGGGGCTGATGTTTGGGTGTTTTTTGAGAATGGCGACCAAGCCTTTCCAGTTGTGGCATTTTATCGCAGTCATGGCAGAAATATGGCAGTAAAAGATATTAGACGTATTCGCCAAAAAAATATTGAAGTGTTGGCTCGTTCAACAGTTACCATAAATGCCAATGAATTAATCCAGATGACGGCTAAAAAACTGGTGATTAATGCCCAAATGGAATTTAACGGCAATATAACACATAATGGCGATACCACGCAAAACGGCAATCAAAATACAAGCGGTACGGTAACTGCAAGTAATGACGTTGTTGGTGGCGGTAAGTCATTAAAAGGTCATAGCCATAGCGTGCTATCAAAAGATTATGGTAGTACAAGCTCGCCTGTTTGACATACTCCCACCACCAAACCTAGCGGTTATGGTGGGGGAATCTTTGCGACCCATAACAACCCCAACTTAGATTGGTTTGTTACCTTTCGCCAGTACACTTACGCTGATAAGTATTGTACTAGGGGAACTCTTTACACAGTAGCAAGTCCTGCTACATCAGCTAACGCCTGTTGGCGTATATTGTTGCTTGCATTGGTATCACGGTTATGTTCTGTTTGACAGCTAGGACACGTCCAATTTCTGACTGACAACGGCAGACTGTCTAATTTGTAATGACAATGCGAGCAAATTTTACTACTGGCAAAGAACCGATTCACTTTTAGAATGTTTTTACCATACCAAGTTGCCTTGTAAGTAAGCAGGGTAACAAATTGCCCCCAACCTACATCATGAATCGCTTTGGCAAGTTTTTGATTTTTTACCATGTTTTTCACCGCCAAATCTTCAAGTGCATAGCTTGTCGCTTGGTTTTCGCAAATCAGTTTATGCGTGATTTTGTGGTGTAAGTCTAGGCGTTGATATCGTACTTTTTCATGAATACGAGCAACGGCTAATTTTTGTTTTTGATGGTTTTTACTTTGTTTTTGTTTGCGAGCAAAGATTTTTTGCTGTACCGCCAGTCGTTTACTGGTGTTGGCTAAATACTTTGGATTATCAAACTTGCTACCGTCTGATAGAGTGAGTAAATGACTGATACCTAAATCAATACCAATTGTTAAGCTAGGTTCAATGGTGGTTGGTGTTGGCAGTATATCGGTATTTTCTACCAACACGCTTGCATAGTATTTGCCTGTAGCGGTTTTGCTAATCGTAACCGTTTTGATATTGCCAACAAATTCACGGCTAAATACGGTTTTAATGCCTTTGATTTTAGGCAAGTTGATAGTGCCTTGTTCAAAGTTTACGGTGCAGTGTTGGGGGGATTGGTAGCTACGCTGTGGGATTTTTTTAGATTTGAACCGTGGAAAACGGCTACGTCCTTTGAAAAAGTTGGTAAAGGCGGTATGTACGTTCAGTAAGGCATTCAGCAATGATTGGCTATTAACCTCGTTTAGCCATGCAAACTTGCCTATTTTCTTTTTCTTAACTAACTGACTTTGGATTTGGGTACGAGATAACGACTTGCCAAACATGGCATAGTAGCGGTTTTGCAATGCCAACGCCCAGTTGAACACAAAACGTACACAACCAAAGTGTTGTTCAAACGCTAAGGCTTGTTCGCTGTTTGGGTAAATTCTATATTTGTAGGCTTTGAGCATGGCTTGTTCGCTGATTGAAATATGGGTATAATTTAGCATTATTTCTATTTAGTGTCAATTATGAGTAATCAACTAAAATCCCATTATCATTGCGTTTATAAACTAACATTTCATTTAGTGTTAGTCACAAAATACCGCAGAAAATGCTTTACCTCAGTTATGCTCGATAGGCTAAAAGAAATCGTAACCGACCTTTGCCAAAAATGGGAAGTTGAGCTGTTAGAGTTCAACGGAGAAGCCGACCATGTGCATTTACTGCTTGATATGCACCCTAATATTATGCCAAGTAAATTTATCAATAATCTAAAAACAGTCACTAGCCGTTTGATGAGAAAAGAGTTTGCAAAGCATTTGGCAGAGTTTTACTGGAAGCCTGTACTTTGGACTAGGGCGTATTGTTTGCTAACTACTGGTGGTGCTACTATTGATACAATTAGGCAGTATATCGAAAACAAGAACGCCCTGATTAGGGCGTTAGTGCTTCATCTCCACCTGAGAAGCACTGCTTCGCAAGAAAGATTATAGGTGGAGAATTACGCACG
>CAKMOY010000063.1 GCA_927911235.1 uncultured Moraxella sp. | reverse complement strand
AATAAAATGATAAAAAATTGTGCTTAATTTAATTTATAGTATTTTGTTTAGCATCAAATTATGGTAGATTATACAAAACTTTTTGTCAAAAATTTACACTTTATACACTTAAATGGTAAAGTTATCTGTTAATCGTTTTATGATATTGACAAAATATGCTAAGATTATAGCAATCTAGCAAAGATTGTGAAAAGTTTAACAGTTTTTGACAAACAAAATTTTATTAATTTACACACATTTAGCACTAGGAATCTACTATGGATGCAAACTTTGATGGTTTAAAAGTCATGATTATTGATGACTCAAAAACGATTCGCCGTACAGCCGAAACATTATTAGAAAAAGCAGGCTGTCAAGTGGTAACAGCTGTTGACGGTTTTGACGCACTTGCAAAAATCGCAGATTCAAACCCTGACGTGATTTTTGTGGATATTATGATGCCACGCCTTGATGGTTATCAAACCTGTGCTTTGATTAAAAACAATGCCGATTTTGCGAACAAGCCTGTGATTATGTTGTCATCAAAAGATGGCTTATTTGACAAAGCCCGTGGACGTATTGTGGGTTCAGATGAATATTTGACAAAACCGTTTAGCAAAGAAGAATTGTTTGACGCAATCAATCGTTATCGCCCAGCATAATAAGTTGTTAGCTGTTGATAGTCTATGCTATCAATGGCTTTTTGCGTTGGTTATACAGTTACAAACAGTTGTAGATAATTATCAATTAACTGGTAAAAACTGTAATATAACATAACAACTTTAAAAATCTTATGTTAACACAATTTTAAAATACCTTAAGAAAATGGTAAGGAATTTGTAATGGCAAAAATTTTAGTTGTAGATGATTCGCCATCAGAAATGGCAAAATTTCGTGATATTTTGACCAAAAACAATTATGAAATTATTGAAGCAACCACAGGCGAAGACGGCATTCAACACGCAATTAATGACCAACCTGATGTGATTTTAATGGACGTTGTCATGCCCGAAATGAATGGCTTTCAAGCAACTCGTCAAATCACCAAAAACCCAGCAACGGCACACATTCCTGTGGTGATTATTAGCACCAAAAATCAAGAGACAGACCGTGTATGGGGCAAACGCCAAGGTGCAAAAGATTATTTAACCAAACCTGTAACCGAAGCTGAGTTGATTCAAGTCATTCAAGCGATGATGGAGTAATTTTGTGGCATCAAACGGATTTATTGAGCTTTTACGCTTAGCAGATAGGGCGGTGAAACGTAAAAAAGGTGAGCATTTTACGGCAAAAACCCAATGGCTTGGCGTGGCATTTATGTTAGGCGGTGAGCAGTTGGTTGCTCCGCTTGGCGACATTGCTGAAGTGTTATCAATCCCTGATATCACCCCTGTACCATTGGCAAAACCTTGGTTAACAGGTGTAGCGAATGTGCGTGGACGTTTGTTGCCGATTACAAATTTGGTTAGTTATTTGGGATTGACACCGACTCAAGGTCGTCGGATTAATCAAAAATTGTTGGTTATTGACCAACCAAAAATTTTTAGTGGCTTACAAGTTGATGAAGTGCTAGGTATTCAAACCTTTAACCAGCGTCAATATGAACCGATTGGGTTGCCAGCTGAATCACCTTTGGCAAACTATACACATGGGCGTTTTCGTCAAAATGAACAGACTTGGTATATTTTTATGCCAAGTTTTTTAACACAAGACCCACGTTATTTAGAAGCTGCTTTGTAATCGTTTTTTTTAACATTTTTTAAACCCCGTATTTTTTCAAATAATTTCTTAGTGAAATTTGATTGTAATTTAGAGGAATCAGCATTCATGGATACCCAAACTTCTAGTGCGAGTACCAATACTTCTCCTGCTATCGTCTCCGAAACTTATCTGGATACGGTAGGCAATGAAGAATCCAAAAAATGGACAGGTTTTGCCGTTTTCGCATCTATTCTTGCGATTTTAGCATTTATTTATTTGGTGTATAGCCTTTTGGGTAATCAAGCATCCTCGCCAGTTACCACCAATATTGGTGCGATTAGTCAAGGTATTGCGACCAATGTGAATAACACCTTTAAGGCGGATACGGCACAAGCAGTTCAACAAGGTTTGGCAAATTTGGATAAAAATGCCAAAGAAATGTCAATAGCTGTAGCAGGTCGTCCAAATTTGGTATCAGGTTGGGAAGAAAATCAAAAGAAAATCGCATTTTTGACTCAAAATCAACAAACCATCGGTCAAGTTAACGAGGCGATGGGAATTGTTGCTCAGACATTGCCTGAATTGCAAAAACAATACCGCCAATTGGTTGAAAAAATGTTGGCGACAGGTGCGACAACCAATCAAGTAGCAATTGCCAACAATCAAGTTTGGCTTGCTGAAAAAATTGGCAATCAAATCAATCGTTTACAAAGCAATCAAAGCACGGATATTAAGCAGTTAACCCAAGATATTCAACTGTTTGAGGCAACGATTAATGCAGAGCTTGCGGGTACGCCTGAAATCCAAAAAGTCTTTAATCCATCACAATTAGAAACGTTAAATGCGATTAAACAAAGTTTTGATTCGTCTGTCAAACCTGCTTTAGATAGCTTGGTTGCAGGGGAAGGGATTTATAGTCAAGCACGTGAGCAAGCCAATGCAGTTAGCAAATTTGCCCAAGAAAATAGCACTGTGGTGAGTTCGTCTGTGGCAACGCCAGCACACCATAATCTAATGTTATATTGGGGGTTGGCATTGGCGACTTTGCTAGGCTTCTTATTGGCTTTGTATTTTATGAACCGTCAGTTACGTGCCAAAAATGATGAAGAACGCCGTATTAGTGAACGTGAAACACGCCGCCAGTTATTAGAGATGGAGGCGGAGTCTGACCGTGCTCGCAAAATTCAAGAAGAAAACGAACGCAACCAAATGGCGATTTTGCGTTTGCTTGATGAATTGGGCGATTTGGCGGAAGGGGACTTGACCGTTAATGCGACAGTATCGGAAGACTTTACAGGGGCGATTGCCGACTCGGTAAACTTTGCGATTGACCAGTTGCGTCAGTTGGTATCTGCGATTAACGTTACTGCAGAACGAGTTGCTCGTGCATCAGACCAAACACAGGCGACAGCGGTAGAGCTTGCCGAAGCGTCAGAAAGCCAAGCACAAGAGATTGCGGGTGCATCAGCTGCGATTAACGAAATGGCGGTGTCTATTGACCAAGTATCATCAAACGCTGCAGAATCTGCTGCGGTTGCTGACCGTTCGGTTGCGATTGCATATAACGGTGCGGAAGTGGTACAACGTACTATTGACGGTATGAACACGATTCGAGACCAGATTCAAGAAACATCAAAACGTATTAAACGTTTGGGTGAATCATCACAAGAGATTGGTGATATCGTTGGATTAATTAACGACATTGCCGACCAAACCAATATTCTAGCATTGAACGCCGCTATTCAAGCATCGATGGCAGGTGAAGCAGGTCGTGGTTTTGCGGTCGTTGCGGACGAGGTTCAGCGTCTAGCGGAACGTTCAGCAACAGCGACCAAACAGATTGAAACACTGGTAAAAACCATTCAGGCAGATACCAACGAAGCGGTAATGTCAATGGAATCAACCACAGCCGAAGTTGTGAAAGGGCAAAACTTGCAAAAGACGCAGGTGAAGCACTAGAAGAAGTACAATCGGTTTCTAATAGCTTGGCGGAATTAATTCAGTCGATTTCTAACGCAGCACGTCAACAAGCGGCATCAGCGGGTCATATCTCAAATACGATGAATATCATTCAAGATATTACTTCGCAAACAACGTCTGGTACATTGGCAGCAGCTCGTTCAATCGGTCAGTTGAACGAAATGGCGGCAGCGTTGCAAGAGTCTGTGTCTGGCTTTAAATTGCCTGATGAAGCTTTTAGTAGCACCACAACAACGATTTATTAATTGGCAAATACTAAAAAATAAGGGTTATTTTACCCTTATTTTGCCATTTGTGTGGCTGGGCTGGTTGTTTCGTTTGTTGTTTGGTAAAAATATGTTTTGGCATATGGGCGTAAACATTGATGATAAAGACATACCGACTTTCACAAAATGAATTGGCTATGTGGCTAAAATATATTGAGCATCAAGTGGGTTTTGTATTGCCAAGCGGTCAACTTCATTGGGTTAAAAGTGTCATTGAGCGACATTTGCAAATCAATCAGTTAAGTAATACCGATTTTTTAGAAAAGATTGCACATGATGATAGCTTGTATCATCAACTGTTTGATGATATTTTAATCCCAAGAACCGAATTTTTTCGACATATTCCAACGTTTGAGTTCATAGAAAATTATGCCAAACATTGGCAAAATCTTGAACAACAAAACAAGCAGTCAAGCCCTTTTACCGCTTGGAGTGTGGGCTGTTCTACAGGACAAGAGGCGGTATCTTTGTTGTTGACTTTAGCACCTGTGTTACGTCAACGGCGAGATTTTTTGGTGTATGGTTCAGATTTTCGTCAACAGTCATTGCAGTTTGCAAAAAAAGGTGAATATGATATTGCAGAGTTGTTGAGTATTCCTAAAGTTTATCAGCAAGATTTAGACATTCATGAACGCCATTTTTGCGTAAAACCACAAGAACGCCGTCATTTGCAGTTTTTTAGTAAAAATTTGGTGGATTACGAACAGGCAATACCGATTTTAAAAAGACAGTGCCAAGTGATTATTTGTAAAAATGTGTTGATTTATTTTCGTCAGTTTGAGCAAAGAGATATTGTGCATTATTTAAGTCAGTTTTTGGCAGATGATGGGTGTTATTGCTGGGTGCAGGTGAGTTGACACGTTTTAGACAACAAAGTTGGTGCGATTGACCACAGACGGCAATTCAATGGTTTTTGTAAGCCGACAGCACCAGATTGGT
>CAKMOY010000062.1 GCA_927911235.1 uncultured Moraxella sp. | reverse complement strand
GGAACGATATTGAAAAAAACGGTCATGGCATCAATGGCAAATTGAAGCAAGAAACGGTAGATGTGCGGGCTCAAGTGTCGGGCGAAGTAACCAATCTTTATGTAGAAGTGGGCGATGACGTGGAAAAAGGCGATGTGATTGCACAAATTGACCCTGTTACCATGCGAAACACTTTAACCAATCAAAAGGCTACCTTAGAACAAAGTTTAGCAAATCTTGAAAGCACCAAAGCCAATCTTTTAACAAGAGAAGCCAGTTTGCAAACGGCTAACGCTGATTTGGCAAGCAAACAAGCCAGCCTAGAACAGGCGATTAGCGAATATAACCGCATGAAATCATTGGCAGGAACAAATGCGATTTCAGAATTAGAACTTGAAAAAGCCCAAACTGCGGTCAAAACTGCCCAAGCCAGCGTGCAAAGTGCCAAAGATGCGATAAAAACCGCCCAAGCGAACCTAACTGCAGGCAAAGCCGACATCACCACCGCCCAAGCAACCATCAAAAAATCACAAACCGAAGTGAACACTGCCGAAAAAAATCTTGGCTACACCAAAGTTACCGCACCGATGACAGGGACGGTGATTTCTATCACCACCAAACAAGGGCAAACGGTGAACTCTAACCAAACCGCTCCAACGATTGTAACGCTTGCCGACCTAAATACCGTGCGTGTCAAAGCCAAAATCTCTGAAGCGGACGTGATTAACCTAAAAGCTGGCTTGCCTGTGTATTTTAACATTATTGGCAATTCGGATAAAAAAATCAATGCGACTTTGCAAGCGATTGAGCCTGCACCGACAGGCACAACCGCCAATAGCACAAGCTCGGATTCGGCGATTTATTATATGGGTTATTTTGACGTGCCAAACCCTGACAAACAGCTACGCATTAACATGACAGCTCAAGTTTATATCGTACAAGACAAAGTCAGTAACGTGCTAACAGTGCCAGCCGCTGCGGTAAAAAATGATAAAAAGTTGGGTAATTATGTACAAGTGGTACAAGCGGACGGCTCAACCAAACAACAAGCGGTTAAAGTTGGTATTACCAACCGTGTAACCACGCAAATTGTTAGCGGTGTGTCTGAAGGACAAGAAGTGGTGATTAGTGATTCATCAAAAGCAGCTCCTAATGATGATGTAGTTTTTTAAATAGATTGAGAAAACCCATTTAATGAATACAACACAAAAAAAACCAATCATGGAAGTCAGCGGACTTATCCGAGAATTTCCTGCGGGCGAAGAAAAAGTGCGAGTTTTGCACGGCATTGACTTGACGATTTACGAAGGCGAAATGGTCGCTATTATCGGTCAATCTGGCTCTGGCAAATCCACCTTAATGAATATTTTGGGCTGTCTTGACCAAGCGTCAGCAGGTAGCTACAAAATCTACGGCAAGCCTGTGGACCAACTCACCCCAGACGAACTTGCCAAACTTCGCCGAGAGCATTTTGGCTTTATTTTTCAGCGTTATCACCTACTTGGCGACATCAACGCCCAAGCCAACGTTGCCGTACCTGCGGTTTATGCAGGTATGCCGATTGCCGAACGGGACAAAAGAGCCAAACAATTATTGACAGATTTGGGCTTAGCCGAAAAAACCCAAAACCGCCCTACCCAACTATCAGGCGGACAACAACAGCGTGTGTCTATCGCACGTGCCTTGATGAATGGCGGTGATGTGATTTTGGCAGACGAACCGACAGGGGCGTTAGATAGTAAGTCTGGTAAAGACGTTATGGCAATTTTGCGAAATTTGAACGCCAAAGGGCATACCATTATCATGGTAACGCACGACCCAAGTATCGCCGCCCAAGCCGAACGTGTGATTGAAATCAAAGACGGTTATATTTTAAAAGATTATTACACCGAACACGAATTTGATAAAAGCCAACAAAGCGAAAAAATCACATTCCCCAAAAAAGTCGGAATCACCGCCTTTTTAGACCGTTTGCAAGAAGCCTTCAAAATGTCATTATTGGCAATGAAAGCCCACAAAATGCGAACGCTTTTGACCATGCTCGGCATTATTATCGGTATTGCATCTGTGGTGTCGGTGGTTGGTTTGGGGCAAGGCTCACAACAAAAAATCCTATCCGACATCAGCTCGCTTGGTACAAATACGCTAACCGTGCGTGATGGCTACCGTTTTGGCGACCCAAGACGAAGATACCACGACAACAATTTAACCGATGATGATGCCAATGCCGTTGCCGAACAGCCCTATGTAGAAAGCGTTAGCCCACAAGTCGGCACATCGGTAACTTCTCGCTACAAAAACACCGAAGTTTCCGCTAACGTGAGTGGCGTGGGTAGCGGTTATTTTGCGGTTACAGGTCAAAAAATAAAAAGCGGACAAAACTTTAGCAATGATGACATCAAAAACATGACCCAAGACATTATTCTTGATGATAATGCGGTCAAATCCTACTTTCCAAATGGCGAAAATCCGCTCGGTGAAGTGATTTTAGTCGGCAGTATTCCTGCTCGTGTGGTTGGTGTTTTACAAAAAAGCGACCAAGCCTTTGGCCCAAGCTCGGACACGCCAACGCTATATATGCCCTATTCTACCGTGATGCGAAAAATGCTCGGTAAAGATAATGTTGATGCGTTTGTCGTGTTAATTAAAGACAGCATTTCTACCAGTGCCGCCGAAGCTGCAGTAACCGATTTAATTGAACAACGCCACGGCACAGATGATTTTAGGGTGCAAAACTCGGACTCAATCCGCCAAACCATTGAATCCACCACTAGCACGATGACGTTACTCATTTCATCAATTGCGATTATCTCGCTGATTGTAGGCGGTATTGGCGTGATGAATATCATGCTAGTTTCGGTAACGGAGCGTACTAGCGAAATCGGCGTGCGTATGGCGGTCGGTGCTAGACAGAGTGATATTTTGCAACAATTTTTGATTGAAGCGATTTTGGTGTGTATTTTAGGCGGTGTGTTGGGCTTGTGCCTAGCGTTTGCGATTGGTTATGCGATTAATAGCTTTGCAGGGGGCAATTTCCAAGTGATTTATTCCACCACGTCCATTGTATCGGCGGTAATTTGCTCAACGTTAATTGGTGTGATTTTTGGTTTTATTCCTGCTCGTAATGCCGCACGATTAAACCCTGTAGATGCGTTAAGTGGTGGGGAATAATTTTACAATTTTTACCACTTCTTAAATAAAACCCAATGTCAAAGTTGGGTTTTATTTTTTGGTGTTTAAATGTTAAAATAAAATTGTCAAAAATAAAAAAGGACAAAAAAATGTTAATTGAATTAAGCCTATTACCGCCTAATATTGCTGAACAAATCATGCAAGTGCAACACGGACAAACCGTACAATTTGCTAATAATGGGCAAGTTATTGCAAAAGCAATCAAAGAGCCTACTTTATACGAAATGATTATGGCGTATGATGACGTTGATGTTGCTGATATTGATTTACCAGAAATGCCACCCTGTGTTCAATCTTTTGATGACATTTTTGCTTAAAGATTACTCGCAATATAGCAGATTTTGACGGTATGCCTGTTAAAATTATCAATCCGTTTAATAAAATCGTTTAAATGTTAAAATTTTTCAAAAAACACTTGCAAATCCCAAAAAAATCCGTATAATATGCCGTCATTGGATCGTTAGCTCAGTTGGTAGAGCAGCGGACTTTTAATCCGTTGGTCCCGCGTTCGAGTCGCGGACGATCCACCATATACAAAAACCCTTTGTTAAACGACAAAGGGTTTTTTATTGCCTAGCTTTTATCAAATACACCTTTACCAAATGCAAAATGGATAGACACAAAAAAACCAAACTTCAACAAGTTTGGTTTTTTTAATCCTAGCCAATATTATTTTTGGTGTGGATAGCTTTCAGTGGTGCAAGCGGTTAGGCTTAATGCGGTTGTAGCAGTTAGGGCGATTAGTCCTATTTTAAGTGGAAATAACGCTAGGATATCTTACGTATTATTGTACATTGAAGATATGAATAGTGAGGAATAGTTCCTACTATAAAACTAGTGAACTTTAAATTACCATTTAGGAAATATATTTTCATAAGCTATCCCCACTTTTGAACATCACAAATAGTAGAGATAGCTACTATTACTCATACTCACTCCAAGATTTTCAGAAATTCATCTTCCGTCACTACTTTCACGCCCAATTTTTCGGCATTGGCAAGTTTACTCCCTGCTTTTTCCCCTGCCAACAGTGCCGTTGTTTTTGCCGACACGCTACCAGACACTTTCGCCCCTAACGCTTGCAACTTGGCTTTGGCTTCATCTCGCCCCATGCTCGTAAGCGTGCCTGTAATCACCCAACTTTGCCCTTTTAGCGGTTGATTGCCGATAGGTTCTTGACTGACTTTTTCCCAACTTATGCCTGCTTTTATTAAGCGTTCAATCACTTCCACATTATACTCGGCTCGGAAAAACTCAAAAATCAAATCCGCCGTAATCTCACCCACATCAGGCGTTTGTTGCAATTCTTTAATACTCGCTTTCATCAACGGCTCAAGCTCGCCAAATTGCGTTGCCAAGTTTAAAGCGGTACTCTCGCCCACCCCACGAATGCCCAACGCATAGATAAAGCGTGGTAACGTGGTATTTTTGCTTTTTTCAATGGCGTTTAGCAGATTTTCTACCGATTTTTCACCCAATTTTTCCAAATTTATCAAAACTTGTTGATGATTTTTTAAATCATAAATATCCGCCACATTTTTGACAAGCCCATGTTCGTGAAAACTAATCAACCAACGCTCACCCAAACCGTCAATATCCATCGCTTTTCGGCTGACAAAATGGATTAACGCTTCTTGCTGTTGTGCAGGGCAAAACAGTCCGCCTGTACAGCGTGCCAACGCTTCGCCCTCAGGCAACACTACAGGCGAATCACAGACAGGACAAGTGTTCGGCAATACAACTATTTGGGTATCGCTTGGGCGTTCGTCCAGCCACACACGAGTAACTTTTGGAATAACATCGCCTGCCCGATGGACGCTCACCATATCTCCCGCCCGAATATCAAGGCGATGAATCTCACCAATGTTGTGCAAAGTTACGTTGCTCACGGTTACGCCACCGACATTGACAGGCTCAAGTTTGCCGACAGGGGTCAGTTGCCCTGTACGTCCGACTTGCCATTCTATCGCATTTAGGCGTGTCATCACCGTTTCGGCAGGGAATTTGTACGCAGTCGCCCAACGTGGCTCTCGGCTCAAAAAGCCAAGTTGTTCTTGCAATGCCAAATCATTGACTTTTACCACCGTGCCGTCAATTTCAAACGGTAAATTAGGGCGTTTTTCAATGACAGACAGATAATAATCTTGCAATTCTTGGGCGGTTTTGACAAGTTTAATATCGCTAATGGTAAAACCAAGATTGTTTAGCCATATTAAAGCGTCAAATTGTGTCGTAATCGTGCTTGGCAAGCCCTGATTAACCGAATAGGCATAAAACGCCAACGGACGATTTTTGGCAATCGTTGGGTCAAGTTGGCGTAAACTGCCTGCGGCGGCGTTGCGTGGATTAGCAAAAGTTTTTTCGCCACGACTTTCGGCTTCTCGGTTTAATTTGGCAAAACCTGCCTTTGGCATTAGCACTTCGCCACGCACTTCCAATCGCTCAATATCCACGTCTAGCACCAACGGTAAGTTACGAATAGTTTTCACATTTTGGCTAATATCTTCACCTGTTTGCCCATCGCCACGAGTAACCGCTTGCACAAATTTACCATGTTCATAGATAATTGACACCGCCAAACCGTCCAATTTTAGCTCAACTTCGTATTCGGGATTTTGTTGATTAACCGCTAAACGGTCGTTTACTCTTCGCATAAAATTTTGCAAATCGTCAAAATTAAACAAATTCCCCAATGATAACATGGGAATGGTATGGGTAATTTGGGTAAAAAATGGTAACGGTTTATCACCAACTGTGTTAATCGGGCTATCGGCTTGGATTAAATTTGGATATTGTTGTTCTAAATCAATGAGTTGCAAACGTAACTGGTCGTATTCGCTATCTTGCAAAATTGGATTATCAAGCACATAATAGGCGTGATTATGCTGTTTTAATTGATTAATCAATTTTCGCATTTGTTGAATGATTGAATTTTGTTCGGTATTTGACATAGTTTTTCTCAAGGTTTTTTAATTTTTTATTTAAATAAATTGGATTGGTTTTTATTGATTGCTAAAAAAAGCCAAGTTTTCACTTAGCTTTTTCGCAATATTATCCATTATTTACCAAAGTTAATGGCAATTTCTCGCATTTCATTGACCGCTTCTTTGCTAAGTGGATTGCCTGTTTCATCATATAGGCTCGCCTGCAAGTCTTGTGCCAACAGCCCTGCCACGCTCATCATGCTGTCAAAACCACGATTCGCTTCTGGGTGTGGCAACGCCACAAACATCACCAAACCTTTGACGTATTGCATAGGCAATTTGTTTAAATCAAATGGCAAAATACCGTCTTCTGTTACCATCATCACGCTAAACCACAGCATACCTGTGCCATCTTTATTGTCATAACGATGAAACATATTCATCGCCCCAAATTTTAAGCCATATTTATCAAATAATTTTAACAAATCACGCCCTGCGATACGGCTCATTTGTTCATTGGGAAACAAGGTAATGTTCAAATTTTGTACGGCATTATTCAATGGGCTGTTTTGGTCATTATCCACTTGAGCTTGGATATGATTGTCCAAAATTGGGCTGTTATCGCTAAAGCTTTCTTTTTTGAGTTTGCGTTCGTCAAAAGTTTGCACCGTTGGGGTGATGGTTTCTGTCGCATTTGCCAAAGCACGAAAGGCATCTTCGCCATCATTGGTTGTTGACGTTGTAGAAAGGTTGTTTTCAGACATTTGCATGGTGTCCGAATGGGGCGTTTTTACCTGTTCGGTTTGCACGTTTTCAGACTGTGCCAATGTGGTATTTTCTGCAGATAAAACTTTAGTATTATGCTCATCATACTGCTCGGCTGCGTCCGTTTCAGGTTGAAACTCGCCATATTCAGGTCGCTGATGGCGTGGCAAAATCGGTACACCATTTTTATCGCCCACATTTTCATCTAATAAATTGGACTGATTGCCTGCATTTTTGGCTTGTTTCATGGTAAAAAATAACGTATAAGCACCCCAAAACATCGCAAGCAATGCACCGATTGCAACCAATATTGAAATTACATCAACCACGGTCATACCGAATTATCCTTCAAAAATTATGATAATAAAAATGGTGTTATAGTACCATGATTAGCGGTCTTTGAGCTACAAAAAACTGTCAATTTTGCCAAAAAATTACCAAGTTTTTTTCAATTTTTGTTAAAAAGTTTTGATAATTTTTGTTAAATTAGCCATTTTCCAAATATTTTGCCACATCTTTCATATCCACGCTCACCAATTTTGAAATCCCCGCAGTCGGCATGGTTACGCCTTTTAAATCGTCCGCAATCTGCATGGACAATTTATTATGACTGATAAAAATAAACTGTACATCTTTGGCTAAGTCTTTGATTAAATTGGCAAAACGCTCAACATTGGCATCATCAAGCGGTGCGTCCACTTCGTCAAGCACACAAAACGGAGCAGGTTGTTGTTTAAAAATCGCAAACACTAAACTTAATGCCGTCAAAGTCTTTTCGCCACCAGAGAGCAATGCCAAACGGCTGTTTTTCTTGCCTTTGGGCTGTGCCATCAACTCAAGTCCCGCCTGCCAACCCTTACCACTGCCATCATTGGCAAGCACCAATTGGGCTTGTCCACCACCGAACACTTGTTGAAACAGATGATTTAGCTCGCTATTGACTTCTTTTAACATATTCATAAACAACTGTTTGGTTTGGCTGTCAATCTCGGCAATCGCCTTTCGCAACGTGTCCATACTGGCGGTCAAATCCACAATCTGCTCGTCCATCGGCGATAACCGACTATTGACTTCTTCTAGCTCCGCCACCGCCGAATAATTCACCGCACCCAAATTTGACAATTTTTGTTGAAAATGTTGTTGCTGTCGTTGCAACCGCCCAACCTCATCATCTGCCAACAGTTGATTTTCATCAAACTCATCAATAATCAATTTTTGTTCAATAATTTTCACCGCAACTTGCTCGCTACTTTGTTTTATCAATGCCATTTGCGTGTCCAAAGCATAAAACGCTTGCTGTTCGGCTTGGTATTCACTCTGTGTTTGATCTAGTTGTTGTTGCAACTGCTGTTTTTGTCGCTCACATTCGGCAAGCTCTGCGGTGATTTCTTGTAGTTTTTCTTCACTTTGTGTTAATTTTTCATCAAAACTTGCCAACTGCTCGGTCAAAGTTGGCAACTGCTGTTGCAAACTTGCAACCGATTGATTTAATTGCTCAATTTGAGTTTTGATTTGGCGTTGTTGCTGTTGCAGTTTTTGTTGATTATCCGCTTGGTGTTGGCGTTGTAACTGCCCTTTGGTTAAAGCAATGGTTAATTCGTTCACCACCGATTCTTGGCGTTTTTGCTCGGCAATCGCTTGATTTAACTGGCTGTCAAAACTTTCTCGTTCATGAATGGCTTCGCCCAAAACTGGCTGAATTTCTGCCAATTTTTGTTTAATATCTTGTTCTTTATCGGTAAATTGTTGAATAATTTGTTCAATTTCACTTAATTCTTTATTTAAATTCTTTTGTTGCTCATCAAGGCGATTTTTTTCACTTTGCAAATGATTTTGTTGGTGTTGTTTTTCCAGTTTTTGAGTGTTTAGTTTTTGTTTTTGCTCGTTTTAATTGAGCAATCGTTTGGCGTTCCGCTTGGTCTCGGGCTTGCCATTCTTGCAAACTTACCATCGCTTCTTGCAGTCGTTGTTTTAAACGATTTAACGGCAAATGTTGTTTTTCAATCAAAGCTTGCAACTCATCAATGCGATGTTGCTGGCTAAATCGTTGGGTAATATTTGGCATTTGTTCATTATTTTGTGAAATTTGGTGCAAATTCACACAACAATACGCACTAAACAACCAAAAATCGCCCTGTTGCGTGCTAAATAACAACCAATTATCGGCAATTTTTGGCAAAATATCCACCACATCAGCGACATTTAGCACCGATTGACAACACCAAATTTTGTGAAATATCGGCAAGTTGGGCGTTAGCAACAAATCATTTAACAACACCCAATCTGACTGTCGCAAAAAATCAAGCGTTTGGCTTTGACTGTCAATATTTTCAACAATAATTCATTATTTAAAAAACTTTGGGCTGACACATTTGCCAAATCATCAAAATTTGCCACCGTCCATTTGGTTAAAATCGGCAACAATTCATCAAACATCTTGCTAAAAGTTTTGCCTTTTTCGCTTAATTCAAGCCGTTCAATTAACAAAGGAAAATTATTATCAACCTTTTGATTTTGTTTGAGTTTTTTTAAAAATTGTTCTTGATGGTTTAACAGTTTTTGTAGCGTATCTTGTTCTGTTTGCCATTTTTCAATTTGTTGTTCGGCTTGTTGGTGTTGGCATTTTAGACTTTCCACTTCGTCCATTTGCTCAGCAATTTGCTCTTGGCGATTGATAACACGATTTTCTATTGCCGAAATTTTGTCAAATATTTCACTCAGGCTTTGCTCAGTATCATCGTTTTCATCAATTTGTTGCTGTTTTTCTTGCCATTTTTGGTATTGTTGCTCGTGTTGTTTTTGTTGATTTTTTATTTTAACCAACTGCTGTTGATTAGTTTTTAATAAATTGTCATTGATGGCTTGCTGTTTGTCAAGTTCTTGTTTGTCTTTGTGTAATTGGTCTGATTTGGTTGGCAATTTTCTGTCGTGCCAAAGTCAAATCTTGGGTTTGTTGTTTATAATTACTAAGTTGTTGTTGTATTTTTTCTAATTGATTGGGTAAATCTGTTAGGTTTTTTTGGTTTTGTTCCAGTTCGCTTTGAATGTGTAAAATTTGGTTGGTAAGTTCGTTATCTTGTGTATTTAATTCAACAATTTTTGACTGTTGTTCATTGAGCAAATTGTTTTGTTGATTAAACAAAGTTTGGGTTTCGTGCTGTTGTTGCCAATGGCGTTGGTATTGGTTTTGTTGTTCTTGTTGGGCGATTTGTTGCTCATAATTTTGGGTTAAAATTTGTTTTTGTTGATGGGTCAAATGCTCAATAATTTGTTGTTTTTTCTCCAAATTTTGGTTAATCAGTTGATACTCTTTTTCTAATTGTTGGCGTTTCTGGTATAAACTAAAATGTTCGTTTACCAATAATTGTTGGTTAATTTTATCAATGTGTTGTTGAAATTCTTGGGCTTGTTTGGCGGTTTTGGCTTGTTTTTCAAGGCGTTTTTGTTGGGCGGTCAGCTCACTTGTCATGTCTTTTAGCCGACTTAAGTTGTCAGTTGCGATGTCTAGCTGTCTTTGGGTTTCTTCACGGCGATTTTGATAACGAGAAACACCAGACGCTTCTTCAATAAATTCACGCAGTTGCATGGCGTTAGCGTCAATAATCCGCCCAATCATGCCTTGCTCAATCACCGCATAGCTTCTCGCACCCAGCCCCGTCCCCAAAAACACATCAACTACATCACGGCGACGCACTTTTGTGCCATTGATAAAATAGTCGGACTTGCCGTCTTTGGTAATCTGACGGCGGACGGACAGCTCGTGATACAGGTTTAAAGCGTGGTTGATACCGCCACGCCCTGCATCATCGCCTTGGGTGTGTTCAAAAACCAGCTCCACACTTGCCAGACTTTTAGCAGATTTTTCTTGTGAGCCTGCAAAGATGACATCGCTCATCGCACCGCCACGCAGTTGTTTGGCGGAGCTTTCGCCCAAGACCCAACGCACAGCGTCAATGACGTTGGATTTGCCACAGCCGTTTGGTCCGACAATGGCGGTGATGGTGTGTTTAAAGTGAAAGGTGGTTGGGTTGGCAAAGGATTTAAAGCCAGCGAGTTTGAGTTGTTTTAAACGCATGCTAAAAGGATTTCATCAAAAAGCGGTTATTTTAACAAAATTTTTGGGTGGAAGCATTAATTTGATAAGATTTTGATGAAGGCGATGTTAATTAAGCTGATTTATTTTGTAATATTTCAACCAATGTTTTTAATGTGGCGATTTCACTGTTTTTTTGAGCAATAATTTCGTCCTTATGAGCGATGATAAGGTTTAGCTTTTTCATTTCGGCAGTGTATCAATTTTGTTGGTAGATTTAAACTAAAAAATATTTAGTATAATCTAGAAATATTTTTTAAAAAATGACATAACCTGTCATGTCATTGTGATAATATTTGTTTTACCCTTTAATCAACCCAACTTTATTTCATCAATAGAGGATTTTAACATATGAATATTTTTTCAAAAACCGCTTTGGCTTTTGGTATGGCAACCGCTTTAACGGCTTGTGGTGGTGGCGGTGGTAGCAACAACGCAGGCACAAACACCAACCCAAGCACCCCAAGCCAACCCAATAAAGCAACAAGTATCAACTCAACTGTGGTCGGTTCTAGCGACTTTGTATGGGAAGAGCCAAAAGCAATCAAAATTAATGTAGTGGACAATAATATAGTCAATTAACTTCACAAAAGTACAATTTTATATTAAAATATAAACATGGCACATACAATTGAAATCCGACAAAAAGCACTAGACTACCTAGACAGATGTAACAACAAAACCAAAGTAGCACAAGCCTTTGGCATATCACGCAAGACGCTATATCAATGGATACAGCTAAAAGAAGAAAAAAGCGATTTATCTCATCAAAGCGGTGGTTGTCGTAAAATAAAAATTGATAAAGTGAAACTTAAAAACTATGTAGAACAACACCCCGATGCTTATCTACGTGAAATTGCTGAACAATTTGACTGTAGTGCCCCAGCAGTACACAAAGCTTTAAAATCTATCGACATCACACTTAAAAAAAGACCATAATATAAAGAGCAAGACCCAATCAATCACGGTTGGGTTTTATTTTTAGAAGTAATTTTATAGTAAAAACTCCCTCAACATATTTCTCAAACATTGCAAGTATCAACAGATACAAAGCTGAACCATATTTTGCATTTTTTCTCCCACATCTCAAAATACGTTCTCAAACAAGAGATAATTTGATGATGTGCTAGATAGGTCAGTCAAGTACATCAAAGCTGGCGTGATGTTGTAAGGTGATGATTCGGCCCATCGAACTTTTGGTATGATGTACCGCAAAACGGTCGATAAAATCCCGATGGTCTAGACTGCTTAGATAAGCAAAACCCCCATAAACCAAGGGTTTACGAGGGTTTAAAATTGGTGGGCCCACACAGACTTGAACTGTGGACCAAAGGATTATGAGTCCTCTGCTCTAACCAACTGAGCTATAGGCCCTACAATTTTACCAAAAAGATTGGTAAAATTAAGCTAAATATAATACCGCAAAAAATTATTTTTGCAATAAAAAATTAAATTTTTTGCAAAAAAAAGTGATTTTTTAGTGTAATTTTTTAACAATCTGATTATAATAGGCGAATAATCAACACTGATTTTTCAATCTTGATTATTTTTATACATTTTTTTAAACTTTATCCCAATATAGGAATACTATCATGGCAATTGAACGTACCCTTTCAATCATCAAACCAGACGCAGTTGGTGGCAACCACATCGGCGAAATCTACAGCCGTTTTGAAAAAGCAGGTCTAAAAAATTGTTGCAGCAAAAATGTTGCACCTTGATGACGAAAAAGCTGGCGGTTTTTACGCAGAGCACAAAGAGCGTCCATTTTATGGCGACCTTGTAAAATTCATGACTTCAGGCCCAGTTGTGGTATCAGTATTAGAAGGTGAAAATGCAGTATTGGCTCACCGTGATATTATGGGTGCAACCAACCCAAAAGACGCAGCCGAAGGCACAATCCGCCGTGATTTTGCAACCAGCATTGATGAAAATGCGGTACACGGTTCTGATTCTACCACATCAGCCACTCGTGAAATTGCTTACTTCTTTGCGGACAACGAAGTTTGCCCACGCACTCGTTAATTTTAAAGCAAACGTTTTAAAATTAAAAAAAGCGATTGAATATTCAGTCGCTTTTTTGGTATACGTCATCATTGTGTTAATCAGTCTTAAAACCCTTTGAAATATTTTGTGTGGCTTTGCTAATATCACTTGGTACTGGCGTATCATAAGGTTTTGCAAATAACTTGGCATTTTCTACTGATAGGCTATAGTTTAAATTTTTGCCAAGTTTTGGCAGTGGTGTTTTAAACCATTTATCATACATCTGATATATTTTGCCTGTGGCATACAAATCTAACAGACTGTTATCAATCACTTTTTTTAAATGTATCATCATTTTTTCCCAGCGTACAGCCATAAATTTCATAATTATTCGGCTCACCGACAATTTGCCATTCGTCAGGTTTTTTCAAATTCATACGATTGTTTGCCAACAAAACATCATCGCTAAACAACATATCTACCATGCCTGTTTGTAACGCATTTTCAATATTTTCGGAATCTATTTGTACGATTTTGATTTTTATGGCATGCTTTTTCACATAATCGTGCAGGATTTCTCAGAAACAGAATTTTTAACAACGCCAACTTTTTGATTGTTTAAATCTTGATAACCTGTAAAATTTTGATTCTTATGCACCAAAAAACTAGAAGTTACCACAAAAAATCCCATAGAAAAACTGACTTCCTGTTGACGTGCTAACGTATTGGTTATTGTACTGCACTCAAAATCTACCATACCAGTTTTAACAGCGTTTATCCGTTCACTGGCTTCAATACGTTTCCACTGTACGTCCAAATTTGGCATATTCACAGCCAACTTGACAGCGTTTATCAAATGATTTTCAATATCAATGGCATAACCTATCGGCGTGGCACTACCGTTTGGCACATAAGAAAATGGTGCAGGTCTATCATGAAAACCGACCACAAGCGTATTGGTTGCACGAATTTTATCCAAGGTTGTATTTTTGCTTGTTAATGTGGGTTGAGCGTCTTCTATCGTTAATTTACCACAACCCACCAGCATGATTGCATTTAACACAATGATAAAACCACATTTTACTTTCAATTCTACACCCATTCACCTTAAAAAGTTTGATTGACCAATAAGGAAAAAATCCATTTATATAAATAATTCTACTCTACCACTAATCTTAAAAAACTACTACAAAAAAAATTAAAAAATCAAATTTGATTAAATCAAAATTAGCAAACTTTTTTTATTTAAAAACCCATTATTTCCATTAGTCTGTAAAATTTCACCGTTCAAAAGAGAAATAATTTAGCTTTGAATTCAAAAAAATACCCCCATTATAAAACTCACATTTGTTATTAGGAATCAAACTTATGCAAAATAACTTACGTCAACGTTTTTTTATTGAAAATAGCCCTGTCCGTGGCGATGTCGTTAGACTTGCCGACAGCTATCAAGATGTCATCAAACAAAAAAACTATCCAATTGCATTGCAAAAACTGTTGGGAGAAATGCTCGTTTCCGCAGGTTTGTTAATCAGCACGCTAAAAATAGATGGACGGTTATCCATTCAACTGCAAAACAATCAAACATTAGATGATAACACCACAAGCCTAAAATGGGCAATGGCGGAGTGTGATAGCAATGGACATATTCGTGGACTTGCCGACTGGCAAGGCGATTGGCAACATTTAACTACCGCAATGATGCTTTTTCCATGCTTGGCAAAGCAGGTGAAGGTGTATTATTTATCAATATTCAGCCTGAAAATCCACTGAACCAAAATACTGAAGGTTATCAAGGCATCGTAGAACGAGTTGCTGATAATTTAGCAGATTGTTTAACACACTATCAACAACAATCTGTACAAATCCCAACCATTATCAATCTTGCTTGCGATGGTGAACAAGCAGGTGGTATTCTTGTGCAGTTATTACCACATAACAAAGACAAACAAGAGCAGATTGACAATGACCTATTTCCTCGCTTAAGAATGTTAACCAATACGCTAAAAGCAGACGAATTAACCACATTAGAAGCCAATGAAATCTTATACCGCCTATACCATGAAGAAGATGTGATTGCACCCAAAGCGATAAAACTGGCTTTTGGTTGCACCTGTTCAGAAGAAAAAAGCCATACAGCTATTTTTCAACTTGGCAGAAATCAGGCTTTACAACTGGTAGAAGAACAAGGTGGTCAAATTGGATTAGATTGTGGATTTTGTGGAAAAGTTTATCATTTTGATAAAAAACTCCATTGAAAAAATCTTTCATTAAAAACACCAACTATTCTTAAAACAAACAAAGGCACAGCCTCCATAGATTGTGCCTTTATTAAAGAATAAATTTGAGTCAAATAAAACCCCCTCACGATTGCGAGGGGG
>CAKMOY010000061.1 GCA_927911235.1 uncultured Moraxella sp. | reverse complement strand
TAGCGTTTAAATTGTGCGTCACTGAGTTTTTTCTGCTTGTTCGGGTATCATGCTTTTGCTGTTTTTTCTAAAAATCAGTATTATACCAAATCACTATTAGGTTTGGAAAGAGGTCTATTATCGTTTTGAGTTTGAAGATGCCATTCCTGCATTGGCAGGGACGATTGGCAAAATCGTGATGGTAGGAGCGGTAGCGGCGGCGTTTGCTGTGCCGTTAGGCTTGCCAGACAGTTTTGTGTTAGAAAATGTGCGGTATGAATTACTGATTGTCTCGGTGTTTATTTTGCTGTTTTCTGGTATGTTTTTGCCAACGTCAAATTTGCCCGGTACGCATGGACCTCTCATTCCATTGATTCCGATTGTGGTTGCCGCAGGCGGACATCCATTGGCATTTGGTTTGTTAATCGGGGTGTTTGGTTTGGCGTTAGGCTTGCTAAAAGGCGGTAGCTTAATGGCAAAACTCACCAGTAATGGTGTATGCGGTGGGTTGCTATTGTACCTTGGCTTTGTGGGAACTATCGGTCAAGTGGATAAAATGATGAAATGGGCGGCAAGCATTAATTTGCCACACATCGCTTTTATCATTATTTTGGCAACAATTATTTTGTATGCACTGCTTGAGCATTGGCAAAAACGTTGGTTGGCTGTGCCTGTTGGCTGTTTGATGGCAGGCGTGTTGGCGTTTATTTTTGGAGCACCGTTTGAGTTTAAGACCGCCCCTGGTTTGCCACACATGAGCCCAACGTATTGGTGGGGAGAAACCACAGGCTGGCAAATGGGTCTGCCAACATTTAACAGCTTTTTGGTGGTGTTTCCATTTGCGGTGTTAGCGGTTGCGATGTGGCCACCAGATTTTTTGGGTCATCAAGTGTTCCAAAAATTAAGCTATCCAGAAAAATCTGAAAAAACCCACATGAATATTGATGATACAACGATTGCTTGTTCTATGCGACAAGTTGCAGGTTCGGTATTGGGTGGTGCAAACTTCACCTCATCTTGGGGAACGTACATCGTCCCTGCGGCTATTGCCAAGCGTCCAATCCCAGCAGGGGCGATTTTGACGGCTGTTTTTTGTATCATGGCAAGTCTTTGGGGTTATCCGATGGATTTGGCAGTTTGGCAACCTGTGTTATCTGTGGCGTTGGTGGTCGGTGTGTTTGTACCGTTACTAGAAGCAGGCATGGAAATGACCCGTAAAGGCAAAACCACACAATCTGCCGCTGTTGTGGTGTTCTCTTCAGCGTTGGTAAATCCTGTGTTTGGTTGGTCTTTGACTATGTTGTTGGATAATCTAGGATTAATCGGTGATAAACAACGCAGTACCGATTTGGGCTTTGCAGGACGAGTGGTAATTCCTTCGGTGGGTTTTGTTATCTTGTGCCTTGCGATGGGTGCAGTCGGTATGTTGCCAGGGATTCCAGCGTTTTTACCACAGTTTAGACATTGATTTTGATGTTGTATAAAAACATTTACGATTGTAAATGGTTTTTTATTTTGCCAAAAATTTTTGGTCGGATTATTTAGGTTGAATACCAAATTCAAAGACCCAAGATGTTGCAAAAGGGCTTCACTAGTAGCGTATTTGATTTCGGCTAAACGCATACGAGCGTAGCTATCACCTTCAGCAGAACGAAGCAATACGCCTTTGGCAGTGTCTTCAGGTTTTGCGGTAAGTTTATGGTTTGTGCCGTTGTAGGTGTACCATTGATAGTCTATGTTTGGAAATGTACCTGTATAAGCTGGATTTAATGGCGAGCTAAAACTATCTGATACCCAAGCTCTGGCAGAAGTTGGCAATCTGTACTTCTGTGTATTCTGCAAATCTGGCAAACTTTCTTGGATATTGTTCTGATTGAATTTTTCGGCAATTGCTTCGCCTTTGTCATCATAGTAACCAGTTGGTTGTTTTGCCAAAAAGCCTGCAACTTTGCCTTTGCCACTTGTACCGCCGTTTAGTTTGATTTTATCTCGTTGCAGTGCGATATGCCAGTTGCCATCGGCTGTGGTGGTTTGTGATGTGCTTAAGTTAATATAAGTCCACTCTGTTTGTGACGATGCGTTAAACATTTGTGTTTTAACATCATTGGCGTAGCTGTGTCAATCCAACGCAAGGTTGGATAGCCAGATGTTGCACTTTCGTTGTAATAATTAATCACTTGCAAGGCAAAAATCGGTGCTTGTACGCTACTGGTGGTATTGGCACTGGTGTTATCGGTGGTAATCAAATAAACACGGTTATTGGGTGCTAATTGGTGCGTGTCCATGTTGTATTGATACCATGATTGTGTGGTAAAAATACCTGCCGTGCTGTCTAACATATAGCGTTGGGCGATGTTTTGTTTAGATTTTGGGTCAATGGTGGCGTTGGTATAAGTTTTTAATTCAGACCAATCAAACAGACCTAATGACGCACCTTTGCCAGTGCCACTTGTACCGCCATTTGTCCAAAATGTTGGAGTTCTACCTGTTGTATTGTCAAATTTAAAATCCCAAATTGTGCTATCACAGCCAACTTCTGTTTTGCTATCAAAGTCATAACAAATGGCTTCTTTTTTGGTGCTATCCACTTCCCAAGTTGCCGAATCGCTAAAAGTTGCAGTCGGTGTTTGGTTGGTATTGTTTGCATTGCCGTTGTTCGCATTATTACCGTTGTTGGTATTACTGCCATTGCTATTGCTTGCGTTGTTGCTTGCGTTATTACTAGGGGTAGGGCTACTTGAGCCACCACCGCCACCACCACAAGCGGTTAAGCCGACAGTTGCCAACAAAGTGGCTAATACAGTTAATTTATGGTTCATACGATTGCTCCTGTTGAAAAAAAACGGTTAAAAATACGATTAAAATTGATACGTTGCACCCAATAACCATTGACGATTATCAAGATTGCTTTGGTCATTGCTATCGCTGGTATCTCGTTGTTTATCAAACACATTGTTAATAACAGTATAAACTGCTAATTTTGGCGTTGCTTGATAATTGAATTTGGTATTCCAAACCCACCAAGCAGGCGAGTAGGCGACTTGTTCACTGTCAAGCAAATGTTTGGATTCGTGCATCACTTGATTGACCCAATCTAACTTTGGCGTGATTTGATAATTTGCCAAAATGTCTGCTTTATGTTTGGGGCGTTGGGTCAATTCTGTGCCAGTTGTGGCATTATGCGTATGCAAATAACCATAATTGAACTGCAACTCAAGGTTTTTTAACGCTTGCCAATGAATTGCCACATCACCGCCATAAGTGGTCGCATTGTCCACATTGTCATAGCCATAAATTGCAATATTGTCTTCATAACGTAGTGGTTGAGTTCGGTCAGTTTGAATCAAATCTTTAATATCATTGTAAAATAAATTAACAGAAAGATTTAAATTTTCTAAAATATCTGCTTGATAACCCAACTGATAACTGGTAGATGTTTCAGGCACTAAGTCAGAACTGCCCAGCACCTTATAACCCAACGCACTGTGGTCAAAAACATAATAACGCTCTTTTAAATTTGGCACACGATAACCACTGCCAATGCTGGCTCGCCAAGTATGGTTAATGCCTGTATCACCGATATGATTGTACTTCACAGCCAGTTTTGGGGCGGTATGACCACCAAAATCGCTATCATCTTGATAACGAACACCCGCAATCAGCTCCCAATTATCACCAATTAACCAATCATTTTGTAAATAAACTTCGCTCACATCTCGCTGTTCTTTGGCACGGTTAAGTTCGTTATTGCCATTGTTTTGTTGTTGCAAATCGTCTTTTTTGATGGCTAAAACCCACTTGCCATAATTGATAACTATTATCATTAATAGCTAAACTTGGAAAATCCGCTTGTAATTGAGCGATTTGGGTACTCATATTGGCGGTGCGGTTGGTTTGTTGCACACCGTTCATAGAGGTCGTAGAATGGCTATCATAGCCTTCATAAAATACCGAACCTGTCAATTTGGTATCTTGCAAAACATTGTTTATATTCTTTAATTGACCGTTAAACCCTAGCGAAAATCGGTTTTTATCAATGGCTTCTTCACGCAAAGTATTGTAGGTTAAAGGGGCTTTAAAAGTGTCAAAACGGCTTTCATCATCTTCTTGATAATGCCCCATTTCTAGCCATGCTTTTTGCAAAAATGCTTGGTTTTGTTGGGGGTGGTATTGGAGTTTTGCCGAAATTTGCTGTTGCTCGGTGCTGTCTTTTAGCTGTTTCCACGCATCTGGATTGATACGCAAGCCCTTGTCTTTTAAATGCGAAGCAGAAACCCTTGCCAACCAGTCGCCCTGTTTATCAAGCTGAATATCGCTACTCATCTCAACAAACTGATAATTGTCATCAAAATTTTTGCCACTCGGATTTTGTTCACCATTGGTCGCAACATCGGCAGTGATATGACCTGTTATGCGTTGGTCATTGGGCTTTAAACGCTTGGTAATCACGTTCACCACACCGCCCATTGCCGAACTGCCGTATTGAGCCGATGAAGCCCCTTGAATGACTTCAATCTGTTCCACATCAACATTTAAATATTGACTAATGTTTACTTTTGAACCTGTGCTGGCAGTTACAGGCAATCCATCAATCAAAACCAACACTTGGTCGCCAGAAAATCCCTGCATGGTAACTTCATAGCCAGTTTTGCCGTGCAAAGGGCGTAATTGCAACTGTGGTAACAATTCTAACGCCTGTTTTAAGGTGCGAGCATGGTTTTCTTCTAATTGTTTTTTGCCGATGACGCTGACAGGAATGGGGGTTTCTTTGACACCTTTTTCGGTACGAGTGGCAGTAATGACGATTGTGTCAAGCGTGGTGCTAGGCGACATATTATCGGCTAAATTGTCATTGGTAAAACCAGTTTGACAACTGCCCATCATCATCAAGGCGAATAGGTATTGTAAAGATTTGGTTAATTGTCTAGGTTGAAAATTTGAACAAAAAATCATAGTTTATCTATATTAACTTAAGTTTTTTAAAATAAAATACACATTGTTAAAAATATCTCAAAAATATTTTATTACATATGATAATAATTAT
>CAKMOY010000060.1 GCA_927911235.1 uncultured Moraxella sp. | reverse complement strand
AACCTTCTAACTTATTGGTCGTGTTTGGAATATATGGATTAAGTCAAGATTAGGCAGTTAAAGTTTTATTGATTGATTTTATGATAGGTCATGGGTGATTTTTTAGGGTAAAATTAAAACAGATAACCCTTCTATCAAAATAGCATGAAAAAATGTCTATTAGGGAGGGGTATTCTGTTTTTTAGCATGAATTTTGTCTATTAGACCGGTATTTTTTATATTCTTCAAGCGATAACACAGGCATTCTATCCGCCAAACTGATTTTTAACAGATATAGTGTGTCTTTTTGTAGTCGCAACAGGGCTTGATGATGCACTTGATCGACAGTGTGACTGAGCATAAAAACAAGATTACCTATATTGTCGTAACCGCCGATTTCATGCACGCCGACATCTTCGGCATAACCGACAAAGGCGTAAAGCGTTTTTGTGTGAGCGTCATAGGTGGCTTCATAACTTGCGATTGGATTTAGCATCTGTGTTTTAGCATGAATGCCTGTACCGATTTTAAGTGTGCCAACCGACTCATAATTATTCTTGGGGGCATATAGCGTTATGTGTGTCATCGTTCACCTTATCTTTTGATTATATATCATGGGCAAATGCTTTTAAAACATCCCATTCTTGGCTATCTTTTTGCTTAGTATCTATCATATCACTATCGGCAGGGGCATAATTGACGTATTCCAAAAAGCAAAAGGCAAAGGTGTCTAAAATATCAGGCGATGAAATGCCTTGTTTTCGCATATCTTCTTTTGATAGCATTTTCCAGCGTGCTTTTTCATCAAACACATAAGGCAATTTAATCGCTTGTTCTTCAATTTGATTTTTAATACCGTAATGTGATTGTACCTTTTGCGACAGACAAAAACGCCCTTGTTGAATTGCCTTTGCCAAACTGACATAAGCGTGAGAACGCTTGTTCAGATAATACAAGCGGTTGGCATTTTTAAAGCAATTCACGCCCCAATGCACTTCGCTAAAATAAATCCCTTCAGCCTTTAGCGTTTGACAAAGACCTGCACCGCTACCAATGGGGTCAATCACCAGCATTGCTCCTGGATAACTATCTAGTAAATCATAAATTTTGGCTTTTAATTGGTTAATTTGGGCTTGGCTTGACACAAGCGGAATATCAAGCACTTCAACAAAACGCTCTACACGCCCTTTGACAACCTTATCCACGATTTTAGCAAGCGTAATCACACTACTATCACGCCCAACGCCACCGCCAACGTCCACCGTAATGATATAGCCAAAACGCTCATCGCTATTGATACATTGCTTGATTGCAAGCATTTGTTGAAATTCAGAACGAGTGATTAAAAATTCACCCTTTAATTCTGGAAATTCGCCACGAATACGCACTAAATAACCAGGTGAATTTCTATCGCCATATTGATACAAGGCTTCAATCAGTTTATCACGGCTAACAATGGGGGATAATTCCCCATTAAATTTTAACGCTATCCATTTACCACCGTTTTTATGGCTTAATTTGTGGTGTGTGTCATAAAAAAAATCCTGTGCCACGAGCGGGCTGACTGGTTAAGACCGCTCTATTGTCTTTATGGGTCAAAGCACCGATTGCCACTTCCATAACAGCGTCATCAATACCGCACGCTTCGTCCGCCCAGACCATGTAGTTATCGCCATGCTGACCTGCAATGTTGGTTGGCTGATGTTTTGGGGCGGTTTTGGCAAACACAAACCAAGTCTTTTCATAGCCTTTGATATACACTTTTTCGCTAAATACTGCCACATAATTAGCGAGCCAGCCCCAAACGCCATTTCGCAATCGCTCCAAACAAATGCTAATCTCTTTCCAAACAACCGTCCGTAACTGTCCGATTTGAGGAGCGGTAAACATCATAATACTGTCATCAAAGCACAATAAATGCCACAAAGCAACAATGCCAGCCGAGCGTGATTTTCCTGTATTATGCAGTACCGTAAAATCGCCTCCTAAAAATTGATGATTGCCGTCCAATACAAAACCGTAATAATCGCCCATACCTAAAGGCTCAACAGATTTTATACCGAAATTTAAATTTCTACGTTGATGTGGCGTATCAAGACGTTTCTTTCTTTCAATTCTTACTGGAATTAAATCAATATTTCTACCAATAGTTAAACGATAATATGTACCCACCGCTCCATATTACCACAAACTTTTGTAATTTTTTGACGGTTGCATGACAGCCAATAGACTTAGCCAAAAATACCACTTGATAAGCAATTGTTTTGTTTTTTTGTACAAAATCATAGCCATTTTTATCTCTTGAACCGTCTGTATCAATCAAGCCAGCCAACAACTGTTTTCTACTTTCTAAGTCTGCTGTTAAGTAAATTTGTGGAATATGCTTGTTTTGCCATACCCCTAAATCATTTAAAGCATGGTAAAACAGATTTTTACAATGATTACTAGGACTTGCCTTTGATATAGCATAAGTAGTTGCTTTCCCTTTTTTGGCTCTTTCTACAAAGCGACAACCTAATTGATTAGCATAGTCTTGCCATGCCTGTTTTATTTCATCGTCTGCTGTTGTGATTTCTGTACCACGACTTGAACCATCGCCAAGCCAAGTACCAAAAATATAAGGGTCTATAGGCAATGATTGCTGAATACCGCCAAAATCATCAACAGAATTTCTATAAACAGCATGACAGCGTTTTTTATCAGATCCCCATGTTAAGTATTCTTTAACGGTTACTGTGTTTTTATCACCTGTTTTTCTTGTTCCTTTTGAATTGGTGGCAACCAAACACAAAATATGACTTTCATTAAACACATGGCTTGTACCGTCATTGTAGGTAAAGCGATACATATTTTCACGCCCACGACACAAATCAAGCACATTTCTAGGCGTGCCGTCATCACCCATAAGCACATCGTCAAGCGTAATATCTTGCACCACTTTAATCGTGCCGTCATAGCCCATAATGGGCGTATCTATACCAAAGCAACCATGACCAGACGCCACCGTTGTCCTACTACCAGGTACTTGAATGCTAGTAAATAACATTTCTTGTTGTGGGGTAACGGCTTGTCCTGCTTCTTCGGTCATATTAAGTACTTCAACGGCAAAGCGTGTAATATCATAACGATAGCGTTTACAAAACTCATGCCATGCGGGTAGGGTTTTTAAATCTTCTAACATTTTTTACCTTGATTTTTATAACATATTATTTTATACTAAATCCAAGTAGCTTGGAAATGGTACGTTTCGGACGTTTAGCGAACGCAGATTATTCTAATCGAGAGTTTAGCCCCATTATGAAGCTACTTTTTTTATCCAAATACTTGTAACTGATAATTTTTTATGTCCGTTACGCACTTCTTGAATGCAAACAATTTGATTTTCTATCTTTTTCTTAAAAATCAATGTTTCATTACCTCTATCATTTAAACCACCATATTCTACACTATCAGGTTGATTTAAAATCGTTTCCAAATTAAGAATATCATTTTCAGTTACTGCGATTTGCCCACGACTGGTTTCGGTTTTTGGATTTCCATGTTTTTTGAAAATATGACGAATAGCACTTTCATCTATGCCATGCACCCAATTTTGAATATCCAATCCAGTTACATCAAAAACCTTTTGCACCACATCATCAGATACTTTTGCGATATTTGAAAAAGATTTATTACGGTCATTTCTTGATTTTGCAATGCGATAAATGTCTTTTAACTCTGCTTTACCAGTATGATTTTTAAAGTCAATACTATTTTTTTCAATGAACCGACCCTGATCATCTCTTGGGTGCTTGCTTTCTTGCCAACTATCAAATAATCGTGAATTTTTCATTCTATGCTCAACCAAAGCATCTATAATCCAATTTCTCATTTACCACCTACACACTAAACGGTACTAACCAATCATCATCGCCGTCATCTGTGGTTTGTTCATGGGTTAGCATAAAGCCCTGCCTTGCCATATACGCCCCCCAAACCGCCAACACAATGGCAATGTGTCCATTATTGATTGACGTATCAAATTCCAATTCCTGACCTGTTTCGCCCACCTTTTTTGTCTGTAAAAAATCGCTTGGGTTATACATTCGGATATCATCATTAATCACCAAAGATTAGAGCGTTTTACTTCCAAAAATATTTGCAACACTTCTTTTAAATGTTTTTTTTCATCAAACGCCAAAGACCAATGCGAAAAAACCTTAGGCGTATCAGTTACCACTAAAGTATTGTCTTTTGGGATAACTGGCTCATAATAATTGGCTTGTTTTTCAACCAAAATTTTACCGCTATCCGCCATTGTTACCGCAATCATTCGCATAGGCTCGCCCATATAACCTGCACAACGGCTGTCAATCACAACAATGTTATCGTTCATGGCTTATCCTTTGGCAAACTTTCAACGCTGATTTCTTTACTTTGTTTATCCGCCTTGATACGCTGATTATCAGGATAAATATCCGCTTCAATCACCACCGCATTTAACTCGGTATTTGTCGCTTTTTCGCCTGTAACTGGCTTAAAGGGATTATTCACCGTTGCTCCTGAATCAATCGGCTTAAACGGATTGGTTGGTTTTTTCGGTGTAATATCCGTGCTAGGCGGTATATCTTTCCATTTTTCAGGTGTACCCACTTCCCCCGTATCGGTATAATTATCCCATGCACCGTCAAGCCCTGTAATCAGCGGAATATCGCCCATAATGGTACAATCCACCGTAACAATGGTTAAATTTTGGTACTCGCCAGCCGTATCAGGATAAAGGCTATTATCCAGTACACGAAATTCCCAGTTATCAATGAGTTTTTTATCACCCACAAAACCCAATTCAAACGCCACTTCAAAGGTACGCTTGCTTTCATGGCGAAAATAAGCACACAACTGATTAGAAATCATCATTGCCCCATGCACATCAGGGCAAAAAAGGCAATTTGACAACGCAAAGCAGACGGTATGGCTCTAAGCTGTGCGACTCGGTTTTCGGGGTCATGTGGGATTGTCACATCAAGCCATGCAGACCGCCCAACCACTTGGTCGTATTCAGGCGGTGTTTGAATGGGGGCGATGGCGGTAGTCATCACAGGGATAAAGGCTGAACGATTATCTGAACTATTTTGGTTTTCTTCCCACGCTTTTAACATGGCTTGGCTATCGTCAATCATATTAGAGCGACACGCCAAAATCGCCTGTTCTAACGGAGAGGTTTTCCAACGATAAACCGCCTGACCTTCAGGTTTGCACCACTGGCGAAAATCTCGCAAACGTAATGCCCATGCCATTTGAATACATTCAAGGCTGGATTTGGTGTATCTATCGTTCATCAACAACCCCCAAAAATCTTTGACAAACCGCTGTAATCTATATGTTTCTCTGGCAGTTGTTTATCAGGTGTTTGATTTATCTGATGTAAACCAATGTTATCAAACGCCTTGACTTCATCTAAAAACCGAGAAAACGGAGCAGATGGACAAATTAAACTATCCAATAACTGCTCTTGGCGGTTTTGCCGTTTTTGGGTGAGTCGCTCTTTTCTACTAATATAATCCATTAACTGCTGTTGGCTGGCTAGGACTTCTTGTTGATAAAAATCAATCATTTGCGTGGCAGTTTGGATATCTTGTTTGCTGTTTATCACTTGATAAATACTATCGTACTGAGCGATAAGACTTTGCTCTAAAGCATTTTTTAACATCAGTTGTGCATCAGTCGGATTTTGCAAACTGTCAAACATCAAGCCGTCAAACGCCCCAAATCCTTTGTTGGTGTGGTAATTTGGGTTTCTGACATAATCAAACCCATAAAAACCATTCACCTGTCTCAAGCCACTGGCTGACGGCTTAAACATCACGGCGGTGCTAAACCCACCCACGCCAGCCTTATATTGTTGATACGCATATTCACCAGTTTCATTTTCTAAAAACTCTTCACGGTGGGTAACATTACCGTTTTTATCAGCAATGAGTTCAACGGTGCGAATAGCAGGGGCAATGCGAATTTCTCGTCCGTCATCGGTAAACACGGTATCTGGCGGATTCATGCCATGTAACATACGCACTTCATGACCGTAATAACCGTACAAATCGCCCGTTGCAACCAATTCTTGCACGGCTTTTGAGTTAATGGCATCAACCATGGATAAAACATCAACATTGGAGCGGTCTTGACCGTTGTATTTTCGCCCACGTTCTTTGATGTTATAGGTTATGGCTTTGGTTTTTCTTGACATAAAAAAATCCCCTTTTAAACTTTAATGAATACTAGTTTAAGGGGAATTATCGTTTTAAAGTGCGATGTTCCTAACCTAAAAAACCGCTCACCGCCTAAACCGCCAGTAATGGCATACGCCAAACTTTTATCGCTGATATTTTGCGGAATTTGGCTTTGACTGCTAGCGGTTATGCTATCGCTTTTATCGGTTGATAGTTTTTGGGTAATGGTTGGCGGTTTTGGGATATTGACGGCTGACACATTGGGGGCTTTTGCCTGGGCTATTGATTTCCACCCTTTGCCGTCAAAGTAACGATTGGCTGGGTGGGCTTTGTATTTATCATTAGGATTATAATTAAAACCGCCTTCAAACGTTGCACCATAGGCTTGGGCGTAGGTCTGTAATTCTTTGTTGGTAAGAGAGCCTAATTTTGTATTATTGTTAAAATTATCCGCCACGCCCAATAGTCGCACATTTGCCCCTGTCTTTTGTAAAGTTTGTAACTGTTGTTTAACCAAATCCAGTGAATTTTTAGCATTCATCGCATTAGACAATCCACTTGATAACACCACTTGGGTGTTTTTGTTAATCGTGCCAGCCTTGATTAATGACTGAATTTGCCCTAACACTTGGCTAGGGTTTTGTCCATTGACCGCCGTTGATTTGTCCGAGCCGTGTACTTGATTGTACTGTACGCCAATACTATCACCCACGACCACGCGATTATTGCCAAAACGGCCACTTTGGCTGGCAAGTTGCTCTAATTTTTTGGATTGGGTGCTATTTGCTGAACCTGACAAGTTAATGCCATAATTCCCCACTTTTTTACCTGCATGATAATGCACATAATTACCTTTACCATAAACCGTCCCTTTTGCTTTGGCTTCTGCAACAGCTTTATTGCCCCATTGTTGCATGGCATTTGCACCTGAAACATGGGGATTTAAAAAATCGGTTGTATCAACAAGACGGCTACCACCACTAGCACGTTTTGCTAAATATTGTCGTGTAAAATTCAATGCTTCTGCTGAAGGGGCTTGATATTTATCAACATCACCAGGTGAACCAGTTTGGTGAACTTTGCCGTATTTGTCTTTATAGGTTTTTGGGCCATTAATGCCACTAAATTGATTTTTTTGATTAATAACCCCTTTAATCGTATCTGGAAATTCTTTTGCCACCGTTCTGTTTAATACACTATCTAATACAGCCCCTCCCATATCTGCACGCCATTTTTCATCAAACCCACTTTTACCCACTTCAGACTGCATAACTTTTGCCAATCGTACAATATCGGTTTCAGTAATATTGATATTGCCATTGGAAAATGTGCTATTATCACCCAAAAAACCTGTCGCACCGTCCATACTATCGGTTGTTGTTTCAGTATTCGGATTAACATTGTTTGGCGTTGGCAAATCAAGATTAAACAAATCTTTGGCTTTGGTTTTCACCCACTCAAAAATCGCACTTGCCCCACTAAAAAATGGGTTTAACCCAAATATAAAGGCTTTTTGCATTTTATCAGCAAGGTTATAATTGGTTAGCCCATTTGTCCAACGCTCAAGATAAGGGCTTACCGTTTTACCCAATGCTTCACCGCCTTCGCTACCGAGCCAACCGCCCAATATACCACCAACAACCGTGCCAACACCAGGGAAAACCATTGTACCAATGCTTGCCCCTGCCATAGCCCCAGCAATACCACCACCGACCGCACCTACGCCAGATGATTTTCTTCATGGCTTTTATTATCCCAACCATAAGCAAGATTTGATACGCCAAATAACGTCCCTAAAATGCCTAAACCTTTACCACCCTTTTTAAGCAGTTTAAAAACCCCCTTACCACCTGCCATAAGCACGCCTAAACCACCCATAAGCATTTTTGCCAACAATCCCAACAAACTGCCACGCCTGCCGTTGTTGGCGATATTTTCTAAATGCTCTTCAACCGTTCTGTTATGTCGGTATTGAGCCTGTGAAAGTGGTTCATTACGCTTTCTAGCAAATAGCTTGTTTTTTGTCCATGCCCCCATACGCCACATCAGACCCAACATTTTGCCCATAGGTTTTACCGTGTCATAGACCTCGTGCATACTTTCCACCAATGGGTCAAGATTTCTATCATCAACGCCAACGTCCGCCACATTTTTAGCCACCATATCCGATAGTTTTTGGATAAAACTTATCTCTTCTGCTTGCGATGTAAATCGCCCATTGCTATCACGCAGTCGCTCTGTTGGCGTATTTTGGCGGTTTTGATGTTGTCTAACGGGTGTATTTGTTGTATTACCAATTTCACGAGCAGAGGCTGGCAAATGTCTATTGCTTTGCCTTGATGTTTGTTCACCAACAATAGAAGTTTGTCGGTTACGTTGATTTCTTATTCTTGTGGTTTGGTTTAACTGCCCTAGGCGTTGATTGATGCCTTGTAATTGCGTTTGGTTGATTGTCGCTTGTGATGACAAAATCCGAATAATGGTTTGGGTATCATCATGTAGTAAGCTGGTTTGCCGTTCAACACGCCCTAAACCAATGATAAAACCTTGTGGGTCATAATTGAGTGCCATAATGTTATCCTAAAAAAAGCATTTAGAATAGTTTGGCATGATAGATAGGAATAAAGGGGATTTGTTCCAAAAATCAGATAAGTAATTGATTTTGTGGGTGTGATATTGGATAATAGGTTTTGTCAGGCTAAAGTAGGCAAGCATGCTTTAGCCTGACAGGTTACTGCTACCGACCTAGGTAAGTGGTAGCTAAAACTTAAGGAGTGAGGCAATGACCAACATCATCAAAATCATCGCCTTGTTAATCCTGCTCTTAGTCTGCGTAAACGCTTACTAATCAGGTAGCCTAAAAGTTACTCGCAATAACTCATGGCTTGAGCTAGTCCGAAAGGCTAGCCACTCCTTAATTCTTATCATAATTATTTTTAACATAAAAATCAAGTCCTTTTGTGATAAAAATTCAACTATTCATTAACCATATTGTCTATCATTACTCAATCCACTAACCGCATGAGCAAACCCCCTGTCATTGTTCGCCAATGGTTGATTGTTTGCAAGCAGGGTTTGTGATTTTTTTGCTTGCGGTTGCGGTATTGTGGGCGTTTTGGGAATATTGGTTGTTTTTAAATCGGGTGATTGAACCGTTTTTGTGGTGGTAGGCGTGGTTGCTAAGCCTCGTGGCATAGCAGAATAATTGTTTACAGAAGCGACTAATTGTGTTTTACTTTTTAAGATATTGTATTGATTTTGAGACGAATTGCTTGGTAAATAATTGTTTGTTGCAACAATCGCTTGATTGTTCGTTTGTTGTGTGTTTTGAATGGTGGTTTGATTGACAGAAGTTGACCTAGAAATATTATTTGTTTGAATATTGAGATTGTTTTCTTGTTTTGGTTGTTCAGGTGACTTTTGAGCGATTGCTAATTCGGCTCGGATATCTTGATAGGGGTCTACCACATACACGTCAAATTTTCTATTGTTTAAATTTTTAACATAGTCATTTAATTTTGTTTTTCTAACACCGCTTTTGCCGTCCGCCCCTTTGGCACTGGTACTTTCAGACACATATTTTTCGCCATTTTCGTCAATAATGGTAACAATATGTCCAATATTACCAAAACGACCAACAGCGTGCTTGCCACGGCTTTCACCAATTATCATACCTGCTTGTAGTTTGCTTAAATCCAAGTCCTGCCAACCTTTTTTATGGGCAACTAAACGCCCTTTTTCTTTTTCGGTTCGGATAATCTCAGACGCTGTCCCTGCGAAATCTTCGCCTTGTCTGCTTTTGGCTTGCCTAAAATTTGACTAATTTGTTTCACCGTATCTTGATTCACCTTTGCGACCCAACGTGAACAATCAATCACGCCATTGCCATTACCCCCCATTTTATAGGTAACATCATCATGGGTATAGGTCATCTTTGAGCCAAAATCCACACGCCATGTTACCTTGTTAAAATCCCCACCAAACCCCAACGCATTTTTGAAATCACCCCAAAGTGATGACGCACCGTCTGCAACTGTATCCAAAAAATTTTGCCCTTTCTCAATCCATTCAGTAATTTTTTGTTTAATCTTATCAATTACTGATAAAAAGCTATCATACAACCACGATAAGGCATTTTTTGAGCCTTTAAACAAGTCTGATAAACCATTGCTAAACTTTTCTAACAACTGTTTTGATAAATCAAAGCTGATTAAACTATCCACCCAGTTTTTGATATGGGGCAGGGCATACTCGCCCAACGCTTCACCGCCTTTTGAGCCAAGCCAGCCACCAATGAAACCGCCAACTGCCGTACCAATACCGGGAAAAATCGCTGAGCCAATCAACATTCCAATACCAACACCGCCGATTTCGCCCAATAATTCACCTGTTCTGCCTGCCTTTTGTTTATCGGACAATTCATTCCAATCCATTGCCAAACTGCCAGCTTTAGCAAGTGTGCTTAATACCACCAAACCACGCACACCGCCTAATTTCTTTAATAAAGATTTACCATGCTTTAAGGCAAAACCGCCCACGCCTGCCAATCCACCCCACAACATTCTACCCATTTTGCCAAACATTTTCATAAACGGATTTAAGCGAAAACCGCCAGAGCGGTTATTTTCTATCCTTTCTAACTGCTCTTCCACATTGGCTTGATGACGCTCTTCAGCATTGGATAACGGTTCACGCTTTTTATTGGCAAAGAGTTTATTTTTTGTCCATGCTCCTGCCTTAAACATGAATCCAAACATTTTCCCCATAGGCGATAGCACGCCTTTTACTTCATTCACGCTGTCTAGCAAGGGGTCTATATTTTGGCTATCTATGTTATTTTCTAATTGCTGTTTTAACTCATGATGAAGCCGTGAAAAAAACTGGCGTGCTTTATCAGCTTTTTCAAATTGGCTATCTTGGATATTTTGCTGAAGGCGGTTTTGTTCAGGGCGAAATCTTGTTTGTTGTCTTGTAACACGTTGTTGTACCAAACTATTGCGACTTGCATTTTGGCTGGCGTGTCTGTTATTACTTGAAGATTGTCTGTTATTTTGATTAACTTTTTGATTAACTTTTTGGATAATTTGTTCAGTTTGTTGTAATTGTTGCTGGCGTTTTTTACCGCCCTGACTTAGAATTTCAATGATTTTTTGGGTATCATCGTGTACGACTTTGGTTTTTTGTTCAACACGATTAATCCCCAAATAAAGCCTTGATTGTCATAATTTAGCATAAACCAATCCTAAAAATAAATGCTATTTTGGCATGATTGACAATCAAGGCAGAAATATGTTCCTTAGGCATATTTACGATAAGCATTTGCCAATTTCACATCATAAGCATTTTTGGCATAGCCTGCACCGTTATAACCTTTAGCAAAGCCTTTCCAGTCCTTTTGTTGTAGCTTCACCAATAAACCGTTTTTCTTGATAAAACGCACCATACAATCAATCTGACTCATCTCATCTTGATACATGGCATTGATAAAATCCTGTAAACTAGCATAGCCCAACGACTGCCAGTGATGACCCATGACCTGACCCATGCCCCAACTACAACTTTCAAGGGCAGTTTCGCGGTGAAAATTACTTGCAACCGCCAATCTAGCGTGCTGTTCATGGGTTTTACCATAAGGATAGCCCCCCCATTTGGCATAACACAGTTTTGGCTGTTTTGCCATACAATCATTGCGAATGCCAATCAGTTTTTTATTGCCCAAAAGCCTGTAAAAAACGTGTGGCTCAAACAAAATCTTAGGCACAAGGGATTTAGACTTTTCGTCCAAAATAAAACCGCTACCGCCTGCTTCTACTTCAACCACCGCCTTTAACATGGCAAATTCTAAGCCGTTATCACTGGCAATTTGGCGGATTTGTGCATCAGTTAATTTCTTGCTCATCGTTTTTCCTTTTATCAGTTTTGCCAAAATAAAAATTAATTGGACTAGACACCCAACCCAACACAACCCCTAAAGCTACATTGATTAAATTGACATTTTCTTTGGGGATTTCTAAAAAATACAGCCCTGACACCATCAAAAATGCCATGGTCGCAAAACAAATTGTTAAAACAAAATGCGAATTTAATAAGTCTTTCATCTGGCTTCTCGCTTTATTTCATCAAGTTTGACCGCCAAATCATGAATACGCTCGTTTTGTAGCTCATTGCTATGCCGATTATCCAAGACTTGCTCTTTTAGCATAGTGGCATAGCTATCCTTATTTTGTTCACGATTGACCACCCAGCCAATCACACCAACTACGCAAGACAACATAAATACGGTAATAAATTTTCCCAACCGAATTGCCCCTTGCATTTCGTGATTGGTACGCTCTAGAGCTTCAATTTTTTGGCTATTGTCACGGCTTAACTCATCGTGGCGTAAATTAATCGCCCGAAGTTCGGCTAAGTTTAGATTTAGCTGGGCTAAATCCACCTGTACCTTGTCTAATTTTTGTTCAATCCGATTGGTTGAATGGTCAGTCATGGTTAACCTCCACTAATTTTAGCCAAACGCCTGTTGTTACCACCGCTTCATGTTTTTGTAATAACACATCGGTATGCTCAGCAAAATCACCCAATGCTACACGCAATTCAGCAGATGTGGGCTTTTGATTAAAAATTTTTAACACACTTTGTTTGCCAAAATCAAACAGTTGTAATTGATACATATCCACTCCCAAACCCTACCGATAAAGCCCTTTGATAAGCATATCCATGCGTTTTAGCAGATGTTCTTTATAAAGAACATCGTTTTGCAACGCTTTTTTACGGTACTCAAAGGCGGTAGAGTTTTTATAATCTTTGATAAATGATATTGGCATTGTAAGACAGTCCAACAGCGTGGCATTGGTATGTTCCATTAGCTCAAGGCATTCATTCATTAAGGAGTTGGCTAAGTCGTTTGCAGATGTCTGGTAGTACAGTATCGGTGCGAAATCGTGCGATATTCATATCGCCACCCCCTTGATTTTCCGAATTACCAAGCAAGGTAATGCCGTCATTATCCACACTGATATCCACCAAATGCCGTAATTGCTCACAGCCTTGATAATACACATCAGTTAATTTCTCAAACAAACTACTAGGCATGGTGTTAATCATCTCAAAACGACTGCGAAATACATTCTCTAGGGTGTCTTGATTGTCGGTTGGCAAATGCTCCCAAATCACAGGGTTTTGTTCATCACCAAAAAAGTGGGTCAAATCCCCAGACAACTGACAAGCTATCTTGCCTGCCAGCCATTCGTAAACATTTTCACATTTACTTTGTAGCAAGGTTACATGACTACCCAGTAATTGACTGGTGTAAATGCCATTCATGGAAGCCATATCAGGGGCGTTTTTAGCCTTGATAAAAAATTCGCTGACATCGGTATTTATCATGTAGTCATTGTTGCTAATGGCTAAATAATTAAGCAAAATATAATAGCGTTCTTGCACCGTTAAACGCATGGCAATACTGTCATCTTGACAGGTATAAGCCAAAAATGAATTGATACGTAATTCGTTTAGCTGTTGGGGGATTTTCGCCATTTCCATGATTTGCCCGACTAGTAATTCTTTTAGATAAATCTGCTCATGGCGTAATTGGATTGGAATGCTGTTAAACATAAAAAAATATCCTAAAGTGAATTTAGGATATTGTAAGATTTGGCTGGCGTGTGATGATGAATTGTTCCAGTTCAAGCATAAAGGTCTTGCACATCTTTTCTATCCCACGCCTGACGAGATAAAAAGTTAATTTGTACCTTAACCGTAATTCTATCGCCATTGGCATTCATGGGGGCGGTCATGGGAGCTGACAAACTTTCTATTATCAGGTCCATATATAGCTTACCGCCATATGACAAATTCACCGACACAGGAATCACAGACGGAAACAAGCCTTTTAACGATTTTTCTTGAACAGCATTGACCAACAATCCATTTTCTGACAATGCAACAGGGGCTGTCCATTCTTGCAAGGCTTGTAAGGCATTTTCCACTTCAATTTTAGCATTTCGCCAAGCGGATAAAATCAGCGTTGCACTGATTCTTACCGAATGGGATGATGTGTAAATCTGTTCGCTATTTAATTTGGTAAACGATGAGCGTTCTTTTAGTTCGCCTAACTGTTCAACCAAACTGCCTAATAATCCTTCTTTGGCTTGTGGGATTTTGGTGTCATTGGGGTTTTCCACTTCTGGGCTACCTGCGTTTAAAAACTCGCCAGCCTGCATGACAATCTGACCTGACTGTATCATGCCCATTAAATTCGGCATACGCCCTTCAGGATTTGAGTTTTCAAAAGGGGTAGAATATTGATTTTCAAGGCTAAATTCAGCGTTTTCTAAGATGCCAAACACAACACGAGTATCCGCTTTCTCTAAATGCTGGGTATGTACTGGCTCTATTTTGGCGAGTAAGTTTCGGTTTAGTCCTGCCTGTCCCCATATACCGCCGTCGGTGTTGTAGGCGGTGAGATATTCGGTTGCAAGCGTGGCTTCTGGTGTGTTTTTCATAAAAAATCCTTACAAAGTTTTGTAAGGATTATAGCAAATTCACCGATTAAACCGCTTAGCGTTCCATAATCAAGCTTTCCATTTCATCATCACGCAAAATATAAATACCGCCTTGATTATCTAAGTCGTACTCATTATTGCCTTTGATATACGACTGATACATATCCCACCAAAAGCTATCTGCGATAACCAACGTTTGCTCATCGATTGTACCACAGTACAACTCTTTGATTTGGTTATCGGTGTCTTGTCCAAAATTGGCAATGCCAAAATCAAGCCCATGTTCAATAAAAATCGCCTTCACCGCCCACCAATACATACCAAACGCACGGTAGCGGATAGGGTCGCTTTTGATACGCTCATAAAGCGTATTTAACACAAACGCAAAAAATGGCGTGTTATTTTTGCGGTTTTTTTCATAAGACTGGCGTGTTTGATCCGTCATTGTTTGCATTTGTTCACGGCTAAATAAATATTGGTATCTCATCATTTTTCCTTCATCAATGTTAAAAATTCATCATTTTTTGCCCAGTTGTTTTGATTGCACAGTTCATCAATAAATGCCAAAGCCTGCTTCTCAGGATAACCACGAAATTTAACGCTGTATGTTTGTGGTATCTGATAGACCAATTGATGATTTTGCTTTTCAAAAACAATCTCATGTTTCGCTAATTCATCTTTATACCACGCCAAAAATTCAGACGGCATTTTATCAAAATGCTCACCTGCCAATAAAAAACCCAGTGGTATATCAATGCCATTCATGCCATAACTTGTTTTAAACTCATAACGTAAATCTGGATTATCGGCTATGTAAGCATTAATCGCAGGAATATGGCTTGCCAATGCTAAATAATTGCCATCGGCTCGCCTGTTTACGGCAATTTGTGCCAATTGTTTCACCGCTTGCAAAAACTGTGGTGTATTATCATCAATTAACACAAAATCGTCAATGCCATATTGCTCACGATAACCACGCAACACGATTTCACGCTCACCGATGACATTGCTATAGGTTCTATTGCCTTCATCTAAAAACTCACAACCACCTTGATAAACTTTGGTGATAACGCCGTATTTATTGCTATCTTTTTGCTGGATTAACTGCCCCACTTTTACCATTTGACCGCCAATTACCATAGCCGAACCATTGATAATCTCATAGCCCAAACCCAAATTTACACCGTCATATTGCTTGGCAATGTCATCAATGGCACTAGCCGATGCGTCAATCAATTTTTTAGCCATGTTAATTTTATCGGTGTATTGTTGATACAATGCCGTATCGGTGCGAACAAATTTGCCCTGTTGTTGTCTTTCTGTATAGGCGAGCGTATCATGCCAATTTTGCACACCATTCGCATACAACATATTATTAATAAACGCACCATACAAATCATCGTTTTTAGAACCCATGCCATACGAGCCAGTAGAACCAATATATTGACGGTCTTTATAAATAAAATCATAAGCCATGTATTCAATAGACTTCTCCTTGAGCAAATCCGTAAAATCAAACAAGGCAACCACTTGCTCAAAAACGCTAACAAAGTTGTTAAATACCTTTTCTTGACTGGCATTAAAATCATCACGACTTAGCACTGTTTTGCCAGTATATTTATCCTTATAAATAATTTTAGCTTTAGTTAAACCATTTGCTACAGGAATTAAATGCTTTAAAATAAAGGCATGAACTTCTTGCTCTTTGGTGGTTTCTAGCACTTTCTTTTGTTGTACAATGCTGTTGATATTAATGCGTTGATTAAGCTTTGCCATATCCAAGCGGTGCTGTTTTTCTGCTTCATCACGCTCGGCTAAATATTTTTGAATAGCGTATTCATCACCAATACTTTCAATGAGTGCGTTTTGGTCATCTTTAGATAACTCGCCAGCCACTTCAATTACCTGTTTATCGCCCTGCAATAAATCACTAATCCATTCATCTTTTTTGTTAATCATTTCACGTTTGAAACTATCAAACGTGCCATCAGCATCATAATAATAAATTTTCACACTTTCGGTATGGTTGCCTTGTCTAGCACCACGCCCATTACGCTGTTCTAAGCTATCAGGTGTCCAGCCTGTGGTTAAGTGATGAATGGCTTGTGTACCGATTTGTAGATTAATACCAACTTCAGCCTTTTTATTTGCCAACACAATTTGATATACGTTCTCATCGTCCATGGCGTTAAAACCATTTTGTACATCAATGATTTCGTCCGCTTCACTATTGACTTGACCTGTGATAATAGCAATTTTTTTGTTTGGAAATACCGCATTTATCCACCAAAAGCCGTACAATCTTACTATGTAAATGCAAATGGTCGCAAAAGATGATTTGTTTGACAATGTTAGAAGTCGTGCCGTCTTTTCTTTTGCCACGTTTGTTTATCATTTCCGCCTTGATATTCTCCAGTAGGGCTGAAATTTTTGCCGAGATAGTTACATCAAGTTTAACACCCATTTTTTCACAAATATTTTCAAATCGCTGTTGAATAGGATAATCCATTGTGTCAAGCATGATGCGACTTCTGTTTTTATGTACAATAACATCAGCATTCACCACAACTTCATATTCTTTGATTGAACCGTCATCATCATATTTTTCTTGCACATTCTCCGATTGAGTATAACTACTTAAGCGTGTTCGTGTGTCTTTGGGTGGTTTTTTATTAAAGTCGCTCACTGCTTTTTTTACCAGATTTAACTGTGCTTCATCAATATCATAGAATGTACAATTGTCGCTAAAATCATCATCACTAATCAACACTTCCATTTTACGAATCAGGTTAAAAGGGTGAGCAAGTAGCTCATCTGATTCATTAAATTTTGCTTTTATTGCAATGTATTCAGCCGTTAAATCAGACTTGTTGCCTGACTTCAAAAAACTTTTAGCAGACATATAGGCTTTTTGTAGTGTTTTTAATTCATCAATGCTATTTTTTGATAATTGAACGCCCACCGATACGCTTTCTCGCTCTGGAATAACCACCGACATTCCTTTGATATCTTCTGCATTTTTAACGGTAGTAACTTGATTAATTGCACTTTTTAGCATATTGATATTGGTTAAACCCATAAACACATCCGCATTACCAGTTGTACCATCAATCTTATCAATGATTTCATTGGTAATAACACAGGTAGATTGGATAAAATCATCCGCCGTTCCGAAAAACCTATCCAAATCTACCTATAGGCAAATTTAGCGTTTTCTTCCTACTTCGCCGTTGTTTGCTCTTGTCATTTGACTTAAGACTTACATCAACTCCATAGGCTATCACCGTAGAACTTACGGCTAATTGGTTAAAACCTTAGTTGCATGATTTAAAA
>CAKMOY010000059.1 GCA_927911235.1 uncultured Moraxella sp. | reverse complement strand
TTATTTAAAATAATTTAAATAATAATTATCAATTGTAATATAAAATGATGAATATACCAAATATTTCTGATAATGCGTTATTCCAAGCCGAACGCCTAACCCAACTTCGCAAGGCTCAAGGCTTGACGACTGCTCAACTTGCCGAAAAAATGACCCAAGCAGGGGCAAAAGTCAGCCGTACTGCGATTTCTAATTGGGAAAATGGTAAAAATGGCATTGTGTCTAGTAAAGTGCCGATTTTGGCAAAAATTTTGGATTGTAGCGAAAGTTATCTGTTGTCTGGTAATGTTTCAGATAAAGATAGAATTTTATTAAAATCGTTACAAAATCAATCCACTAGTAAAAAAACTGTTAAAAATAACATAAAAAATAATGAAGGTGTACTTATGAAACTGCTAAAAAAATCGCACAAATTGGACAACGTTTGTTACGACATACGGGGTCCGTTATTGCAAAAATCCATTGAAATGGAAACCCAAGGACATAAAATCATCAAGCTCAATATCGGCAATCCTGCAACTTTTGGGCTGACCGCTCCGCAAGAAATTCTGTCAGATGTGGTGATGAATTTGGCAAATGCGGAAGGTTATTCGGATTCTAAGGGGATTTTTTCGGCTCGTAAGGCGATTTTGCAATATTATCAGTCTAAAGGCTTGCTAGAAGCGGTTGATGTCAATGATGTGTACGTTGGCAATGGCGTGTCCGAACTGATTGTGATGACGATGCAAGCTATGCTTGACAATGGCGATGAAATCCTTGTGCCGATGCCTGATTATCCGTTGTGGACGGCTTCAACCCACTTGGCAGGTGGTACAGCTGTGCATTATCGCTGTAATGAAGACGATAATTGGCAGCCTGATATTGCCGATATTGAAAGCAAAATCACCGAATGCACAAAAGGAATCGTTGTTATTAATCCGAACAATCCGACAGGTGCATTGTATTCTACCGAAAATTTGCAAAAAATTGTTGAGTTGGCAGAAAAGCACAATTTGGTACTGATGGCGGACGAAATTTACGACCGTATTTTGTATGATGATGTGGTTCATGTGCCTTTGTGTACTTTGGCAAAAAATTGTTTGGTTTTAAGCTATAATGGCTTGTCAAAATCGCACCGAATTGCGGGTTTTCGTGCAGGTTGGCTGATGATTTCTGGCAAAAAAGACCACGCCACCGACTTTATTGAAGGCTTGACCATGCTTGCATCCATGCGATTGTGTGCCAACGTACCTGCTCAATATACCATTCAAACGGCAATGGGTGGTTATCAAAGTATGCAAGCCTTGACCGCTCCAACAGGGCGTTTGCACAAACAGCGAGATTTGGCTGTAAGCCGATTAAATGCGATGAAAGGCATTTCTTGCACCTTGCCACAAGGGGCGTTTTACTGTTTTCCAAAAATTGACCGCACGATTTATCCGATTGAAGATGATATGCAATTTATGATGGAGTTGTTACAGGATGAAAAAGTGCTGATGGTACAAGGCACAGGTTTTAACTGGGAATCGCCTGACCATTTTCGTGTGGTGTTTTTGCCAAATGAAGCGGATTTGAATGAAGCAATGGATAGATTGGAACGCTTTTTTGCCAAAAAACGTAAAGAATTTGGCACGGATTAGATTAAACCACAATTTAAATAGCTTAAATAGCTTAACCAAAACTCCCTTTAACCAAACCACCCTTAATCATCAGTCTGCTTTTTGCAAAGATATTAACAAAATGTTATAATTTTGAACGTTTTATCTCATATTTTGTAATTTATTCACTGATGATAGGTGGTTTTATGGCTATTGATTTAAATGGTTATTATACCCTGATTTTGGCAACACTTGTTTTGCTGCTTGGGCGTTTTTTGGTTAAAAAAGTCAAATTTTTATCTGATTTTAACATTCCTGAACCTGTCGCAGGTGGCTTGGTTGCTGCTGTGATTGTCTATGCATTGAATGCCTTTTTTGGCTATAGTTTTAATTTTCAAAAAGAATTACAAACCGCTTTTATGTTGATGTTTTTTGCGTCCATTGGTTTAAGTGCCGATTTTGGACGTTTAAAAGCAGGTGGCACACCTTTGATTGTTTTTACCATTTTGGTGTCGTCTTTTATCGTATTGCAAAACGGCGTGGGCGTAGCGATGGCATCTTTGCTTGGGCTTGAGCCGTTGATGGGCTTGATGACAGGCTCAGTTACGCTAACGGGCGGACATGGTACGGCAGGTGCGTGGGGGCCGATTTTTGAAAAAGAATATGGCGTGGCTGGAGCGACAACGCTAGGCATGGCATCCGCAACTTATGGCTTGGTTGCAGGTGGTTTAATCGGTGGCCCTGTTGCCAAACGTTTGGTAACAAAACTGGGAAAAAAACCATTAGAAACACCAGAAAACCAAACTGATGTTGAAAAACTCGCAGATAAACAGTCTTTATACAGCACCCAACACAATGTGGCTGATGACGGTGCTGGCAAAGAAATTTTTGAAAAACCTGATAATATTCGTTTAATCACTGCTTCATCAACCATTGAAACCTTGGCTTTATTTGCTACTGCTTTGGCATTTGCCGATATCATGACAGGCGTTGCCAAAGGTACTTGGTTTGAGTTACCGACCTTTGTTTGGGCGTTAGGTGGTGGCGTGGTTATCCGTAATGTGTTAACGACATTTTTTAATTTTGATATGTTTGACCGTGCCATTGATGTGTTTGGCAATGCATCATTGTCGTTGTTTTTAGCAATGGCATTGATTTCGTTAAAACTATGGGAACTGACCGATTTGGCAGGCCCTGTGTTGATTATTTTAGCGGTACAAACAGTGGTGATGATTTGCTTTGCTTATTTTGTTACCTTCAAAATCATGGGTTCAAACTACGATTCGGCGGTACTGGCGGCAGGGCATTGCGGTTTTGGTATGGGTGCGACACCGACAGCGGTCGCCAATATGCAGTCCATCACTGACCGTTATGGTGCTTCGCACAAGGCATTTTTGATTGTGCCCATGGTTGGAGCGTTCTTTGTGGATATCGTCAATGCCACAGTGCTACAGATTTTTACCAAATTACCCTTTATGTAAACATCTTATTTTTTTTGACTTCCTCCCCTCCCTATCGTTCAGGGATTCTTGCTCCCAGACGGTCAAGTCCGACCGCAAGAATGTTCTTACTGGCA
>CAKMOY010000058.1 GCA_927911235.1 uncultured Moraxella sp. | reverse complement strand
GATTTTCCCAATATTCAACAAAAGCCTTTTAAAATTGCAAATTACACCGTAACAGGTATTAAAGCAATTAGTTCACAAAAATTGACTGATAAAGACGGTATCACAATTTCCAAAAACATGGACGTGGATATTCATAAATTTGGTTTGCATATTTTACGGCTTTCACAGTATGGTTATTCGCCACTCACGACATCAGAAGGCGAAGGTGGTGGCTATTATATGGTACTAAAAGGACTGCCTGAGCAAAATTTAGAAATTCTCAAAAAACTGACCAATGATAAAGAGCCTTATTTTGGTATTGAGAAAACCGCTGGAAATAACACACGACTATATTGTGGACTAGTCGGTTAAGCAATTTAGTTGATTAATTTTTCATATTCAAATAAATAAACAAAGGTAAACAAATGAACATTTTATCAACACAAACCCTTTCAAACGACCAACTGCAAAGCAAACTTGACCTTGCAATGGCAAAACCTGCCAAAGTTGATGACAGCCATATCCGTCATTTTATCGGCGTGGAAGGCTTAACAAAAGCCCAACTGATGGCAATCATTGAAAAAGCTAACGGCTACTTGACCGACAATGACGGACGACCCAACAGCATCAAAAACAGCAATGAGCTTGAGGGCTGTACCGTGATGAATTTGTTTTTTGAAAATTCCACTCGCACACGCACCACCTTTGAAGTGGCGGAAAAACGTCTTGGGGCGAACGTGCTAAATCTTGATATCGCACGCTCGTCCACCAGTAAAGGCGAAAGTCTGCGAGATACGCTGTGGAATTTGGAAGCGATGACCGCCGATATCTTTGTGGTTCGCCATTCGGCAAGTGGCACGGCACATTTTATGGCGACCGAAGTTACCCCAAATATTGCCATTATCAACGGTGGCGATGGCTGGCACGCCCACCCAACCCAAGCTATGTTAGATATGCTCACCATTTATCGTGAAGCCAAAAAACCGTTTGAAGAGTTAAGCGTAGCGATTATCGGCGATATCAAACACAGCCGTGTCGCGCGTTCGGACATTTCGGCATTGCAAACCTTGGGCGTAAAGGACATTCGTGTCATTGCTCCAAAAACCTTGTTGCCAAAAGGCATTGAGCGTTATGGTGTGCAGGTGTTTAATGACATTGATAAAGGCGTGGTGGACTGTGATGTGTTAATCGGTCTGCGGATTCAAAATGAGCGGATTGGTTCGCCTTTGCTACCCTCCACGTCAGAATATTTTAAGATGTATGGCATTACCCCAAAACGCCTTGCGTTGGCAAAACCAAATGCGTTGGTCATGCACCCCGGACCTATGAACCGTGGCGTGGAAATTGCGTCTAGCGTGGCGGACGGTGAGCAGTCGGTTATCCTTAAACAAGTCAATAATGGCATTGCCGTGCGTATGGCGGTGCTTGCGTTGGCGATGGAAGGGCAACGTAAAATGAAAGGTATTTGATATGCCAAAAATTATCATCACCCCACTTATCAACGCCACAAACCGCCTGAAACAAGGCTTAGAACGTTATGAACAAGATACGAGCGATGAACAAATCCGCGATGGTTTAATCCAGCGTTTTGAGTTTACTTATGAATTAAGCCATAAGACAATCAAGCGTTATTTGGAAAGCACGTCTGCCAATAGTGATGAGTTTGATACCATGAGTTTTGGTGAGCTAATCCGCACCGCCAACGAGCGTGGTTTGTTAAAAGGCGATTGGTCGGATTGGCGTTTGTATCGTGAAATGCGTAACTTAACCAGTCACACTTATAATGAAGATGTGGCGTTAAAAGTGGTTGCCGATATTCCAAAATTTTTAGCAGAAAGTGAATTTTTGGTTAATCAATTGCTTATTTTAACCGAGAAAACCGATGAATAATTTACAACTTAACGACAACGATTTAGCAATTGTTAAAAACATTCTTAAGCAAAATTTACCAAATTTAACCGTTTTTGCATTTGGTTCACGTACCAAAATGACGGCAAAACCTTATTCGGATTTGGATTTGGTGGTGATGACGGACACACCGCTTGATTTGGCGACAATGGCGAGCCTAAAAGATGATTTTGCCGAGTCGGATTTGGTGTTTAAGGTGGATATTAGTGATTGGGCGAGTTTGTCTGATGAATTTAAAAGTCGCATTCAGTCGGATTTGATACAAATTTAACATTTAATTTTAAAAGGAAAAAATCATGTTTAAAAGATTATCAATTTTAACAATCAGTTTGTTAATGTCATTTTCAGCATTAGCGGTTGATGTGGCGACTTTAACCAACCAAGCGGAAAGTAGTGATGTGAATGCTCAAATGCAATTAGCAGATTATTACCGAAATCAGCAAAATTATACAAATGGATTTTATTGGACGCAAAAACTTGCTAACCAAGGAGATGCACAAGCTCAATTTAATCTTGGTTATATGTATAATAAGGGAAAAGGTGTACGCCAAGATTATAGTCAAGCAGTATATTGGTTTCAAAAGCCTGCTAACCAAGGTTATGCAGATGCTCAAAATAATCTTGGTATAATGTATGCAGATGGAAAAGGTGTAAATCAAGATTATAATCAAGCGTTTAAATGGTTTCAAAAATCCGCTAATCAAGATTATGCAGAAGCTCAGTATAATCTTGGATTAATGTATGAAAACGGTCAAGGCGTACGCCAAAATAAAGTAACAGCTAAAGAGTTGTTTGGCAGAGCCTGTGCTAAAGGCAACCAATTAGGCTGTGATAATTACAGAATTTTAAATCAGCAAGGCTATTAAAATAAAGGCAAAAAAATGAAAAACTTACTTCCCCAAAACTGGCAATTTAATGCTGAACAACTAAACAACTTAGACACCACAAATAAATGGCTACTTCCGCCCCTTGTGGACTTATGCGGACGCTTGCGAGAGCTTGGCTACTCACAGCATGGCACATTTAAATCTGAAGGCAACACCGCCCGCCACAACGGATTTTTGCACGTCTGTATGCCACCCGATACCAACCCCGTATTAGAAAACGGCTCACTTTTCAAAGGCTTACGAGAGCGAGCTTACCAAGATGGCGGTATTCATCTACACATCTTGGGGGCATTGACCGCAGGACTAAATGGTGAACAACCTGCCAACATCGCAGGGCTAAAACAAGGCGGTGCAATCGGTGTCAGCAACGCACGCCACGCCTTTGCCAATGATGACGTATTACTCCGAGCGTTAGAATATTCCGCCACTTTTGACATGAAAGTGTTCTTTTATCCAGACGAGCCAAGCCTATCCAAAAACGGTGTCGCCCATGACGGATATATCGCAAGCTATCACGGCTTGGCAGGGATTCCTTGGATTGCCGAAACGGTCGCTTTATCCAAACAACTGTTAATCGTTGAAGAAACAGGCGTATCCGCCCACTTTAGCCAACTAACCTGTAAATCGTCCATTGAACTTATGCGTTGGGCAAAACAAAAAGGCTTGCCCGTTACCTGTGACGTTGCCATGCACCAGTTGCATTTGACCGATGATGCCTTGATTGGCTTTAACGCCCTTGCCTATGTGTTGCCCCCACTTCGCAGTAACACCGACAAAAAAGCCTTACTGGAAGGGTTGCAAGACGGCACGATTGATGCGATTTGTAGCCATCACGAGCCGTTGGCCATGACTGCTAAACAGTCGCCATTTGCCGAGTGTACCGCAGGGATTAGCACTTACGACACCTTTATGGCGTTGGGTTGCCAATTAGTCAAAGACGGTATTTTGACTGCTGAACAATTGGTTGAAAAAATCTGTCTAAACCCTGCCAAAATCGCAGGGATTACTGACTCTGAAAATAACGGCTTTTATCAACAAACAGGCGGTGCAGTGTTAGTAAATCCAAATATAAGTTGGAAAATTAGCAAAGAAACCATGCTGTCGCAAGGCAAAAATACGCCATTTATCGGTAGTGAGTTGGTTGGTAAAGTGGAAAAGGTGTTTTTTAACGCTGAATAATTGGGTGCATTTGGCAATTTTTTTGCTAAATATAACGATTGTTGTTATCATTTATGTTAATATACGAAAAAAAGTTTTTATCAATTTGGAGCAAAATATGACTGACAATGTCAAAAAAATTCCCCATGTGTTGATGATTTTGGACGGTTTTGGACATCGTGAAGACCCAAAAGACAACGCCATCGCCCAAGCGAACACGCCAAATTTGGACAAATTTATCAAACCTATCCGCATGGCTTGATTTCGGGTTCTGGCGAAGATGTTGGCTTGCCTGACGGTCAATTTGGTAACTCGGAAGTGGGACACATGAACTTGGGGGCAGGGCGGATTTTGTACCAAGATTCTACCCGTATTCACAAAGAAATCCGTGAAAAAACCTTTTTTGACAATGCTGTTTTGACCGAAGCGGTGCAACTTGCCAAACAAAACAACGCCAACGTGCATATCATGGGGCTATTGTCAGACGGTGGCGTACATTCACACATTGATCATATGCTTGCCATGTGTGAACTTGCCTTGCAACAAGGAGCGGACAATGTTTTGGTTCATGCCTTTTTGGACGGACGAGACACACCACCAAAAAGTGCCGATAATTATTTAACAAATTTTCAAAATAATTTAGAAAAACTAAATAAAAAATACAAGGGCAACGCCTATGTGGTAAGTCTCATCGGTCGCTACTATGCGATGGATAGGGACAAACGTTGGGAACGTGTGCAACAAGCCTACGATTTATTAACCTTAGCAAAAGCCGAACGCACCGCAACCAGCGTCCTTGATGGTATTAACCAAGCCTATGCACAGGACGAAACGGATGAATTTGTCAAAGCAACGGCGATTATTCATGCTGACAAATCAGCGGATTTTGGCAAAATTCATGACAATGATAGCGTGATTTTTATGAACTTTCGTGCGGACAGAGCCAGAGAGATTAGTCAAGCTATCGTTGAAACAGATTTTAGTGGCTTTGAAAGAATGGCTGTGCCAAAAATTAGCCGTTTTGTCATGCTTACCAAATATTCGGACGATTTGCAAAATAATGACTTGACAAAAATCGCCTTTTTGCCAACCGAACTTACCAATACGTTGGGCGAATATTTACAAAATCACCACAAAACCCAACTTCGCATTGCCGAAACCGAAAAATACGCTCACGTTACCTTTTTCTTTAGTGGTGGACGAGAAGCCGAATACCATGGCGAAACCCGAATTTTGGTAAACTCACCAAAAGTTGCGACTTATGATCTACAACCAGAGATGAGTGCCTTTGAAGTTACTGAAAAACTTGAACAAGCCATCAATTCTGGTGAGTATGATGTGTTGGTTGTCAATTATGCCAACGGTGATATGGTGGGGCATACAGGCGTGTTTTCGGCGGCGGTCAAAGCGGTAGAAACGCTAGACACCTGCGTACAAAAAATCGCCGATACTGTCCTTGCTAATAATGGACATTTATTAATTACTGCCGACCACGGCAACTGCGAGCAGATGATGGACTACGACAGCGGACAGGTGCATACCCAACACACCACCGAGCTTGTGCCGTTGATTTATATTAGCCAAACGGCAGACCCAAACAAAGTCAAAGTGCGTGATAATGGTAAATTATCGGACATCGCACCGACCATTTTGGCATTGATGGGCTTGCCACAACCTGTTGAAATGACAGGCGAAACTTTATTGCAAAACGCATAGTTATAGACGATGATTTCAATCATTTTGTAGGGTGGGTTAATAAGTTTTTAACCCGCTATTGATAAACCGTTTGTTAAAACTGTTTATTAAAACCACCCAAATGGAGAATCCATGACAAATTTTTTTGTACAACCAAAAATTTTTCAATCAAACGCAAGATTAAAACCTTTGAAAAATCAATGGTTTTAATTTTGTCGGTTTCTGCATTTTTGGGACAAACGGCAGTGGCAAACGAACCGAGCCAAAAATTAGTCAAATTAAATCCAGAACTAACCCAAGCGATGGTATCCGCCAATCCAAACATAGCTGTGCCAATCCAAAGCATTAACCAAACGCCAACGGACATACCACAAACAGCACCGACCGATATGGGCGTTGATGATGTGGGCGAGGTGGATATTCCAGACGGCTATCCAATCCCTGATGGCGTGCCGATTGCCGAGGGCGACAACGCATTAACACCGCCAGCCGATACGCAAACGCCCGCCACAAATGTGAATTTGGATAAATTAGCCGAAGAAAATCCTGATATCGGACAGACGCTTAACGTACCTTTGGGGGCGATTTCACCGACAACGGTCGCCAAATTTGTCAAAACGATTGACATTATTCGCCAAGAATATGTAGAAAATGTTGATGATGAGCAGTTGTTTGCCAATGCGATTTCTGGGGCTTTAACCAGTTTAGACCCGTATTCGGAGTATTTGGACAGCGAAGCCTTTGAAAATTTGCGTTTGTTTACCGAAGGCGATATCGGTAGCATTGGCGTGCAAGTCAGCTTTCACCCAAGCGAGCGAATGTGGGTATTTGATGAAGTGATTGCCAACTCGCCAGCCGCCCAACAAGGCGTGCAAATAGGTTATTATCTGCACCAAATTAACGACAACAAACTCAACGAAGAACAAACCCAACAAGATATTAATCAACTTTTATCAGGTATTGCAGGGACGCAACTAAAATTAACCGTGTCGGACAAAGGCAGACGCAAACAAACAATCACCGTACAACGTAGCCTTGTAGAACAACAATCAATCCAAGCCAAAATAGAAAAAGGCGTGGCGATTGTGCAAATTCCTGTGTTTCAAAACAACACACAACAGCAGATTTTGACAGCGATTTCGGCACTCAATCAGCCGTTTAACGCCATTATTTTGGACTTACGCAACAATCCCGGGGGCGTGCTATCATCTGCCAATGATGTGGCAAGTCTGTTTATGAGCAAAAAAACTTTGGTACAAGTCAAAAACCGTCAAGGTTTACAAGAAATCATGCAAACCTATGCCCATTCACGCCTGCCAAATGTACCGCTTGCCGTCATTCAAAATCGTTATTCTGCGTCAGCGGCAGAAGTGTTAGCAAGCAGTTTAAAAGAAAATAACCGTGCCAAAATCTATGGCGAAACCAGCTATGGCAAAGGCTCAATCCAAAGTATCGTGCCGATTAATGACAACGAAGCGGTCAAATTGACAGTCGCCCATTATTATTCAGGCAAAGGCGAAAAAATTGATGGCGTTGGTGTCAAAGCAGACGAAATTCTAACAAGCAGTGAAAAAGACTGGGAAGAACAGGTATTGCAAAGCGTGTTACAACAACCACGCCCTATTTTTTACCAGTTAGATACACCGCATAATATTCAGGCTTATTAACCAAAATTTTATCAAACTTTATCACCTTTTAATAATTGTGGGTCGATTGCGTCCAAATCTTGGGCTTGCAATTTTGGATAATCTTTTTTGCAAAAGGTTGGGTCAAGTCGGCAAATCGCATTTTGCAATTCATCAAGGCGAGCTTCTGATTGGCGGATATGCTCCAACATTTTTAAAAAGGTCAAAGCCACAGGGTCTTGGCTATTTGGGTCAATGCCGTATTGGTGAAATTCTTTTTCTAATTGTTTTAGCGTCGGATTTTGGTTAGAGTTTTCTGCACAAGGTTGTTTGTCTTGTTCGCTTGTTTTTATGCTGGTTTTTTCGCTTGATTGATTTTGTGGTTGCACCGCACTGTTATTTGCCAAGCTGTCAAGCCCTACTTTTTCTGCCAATGCTTTATCATGAATGAGCCTTGCCGCACTGCCGACCATCGTTGCCCCTTCAGGTACTTCTTTGACGACCACCGCATTTGAGCCAATTTTGGCATATTTTCCGACTGTAAAACCGCCCAACACCTTTGCCCCAGCACCGACCACCACGCCATCAGCGAGCGTTGGGTGGCGTTTGCCTTCGTTTAAGGACACGCCGCCCAACGTTACGCCATGATAAAGCGTTACATCATTGCCGATTTCGGCAGTTTCGCCAATCACCACGCCCATGCCGTGGTCAATAAAAAAGCGTCTGCCGATTTTGGCAGCAGGGTGGATTTCAATGCCTGTCAAAAAACGGTTGCCAAACGAAATAAATCGAGCCATGCCTTTTTGGTCGGCTTGCCAAATCTGATGGGCAAGGCGGTGCAAAATAATGGCGTGAATCCCGGGATAAGTCAATAACACTTCGGTGGTGTTACGAGCGGCGGGGTCACGCTCAAACACTGCTTGTACATCTTCTTTGATTTCTTGGCGAATGGCTTTGATGGTCGCATTGATTTTTTTGATGGGTGAAAACATATTTTTTTTCTCTTATTTTTTTAAGTAAAATTGTTGAAAATTTTAGCACAAATTTGCATTATCCGAAATGTTTTTATTCATCAAACAAAAACTCACTTAACACTTGATTTAAAAAATAAAAAACCCGTATCACTACAGCGAATATAGTTGTCAATCTCTACCAAGCCACGTTGTTGTAAATGCTGTAAAATCGGCTCAACAACTGCAAAATCAAGCCCTGTCCGCTGTTGCCAAAGCGATTTTGGTACACCATTTTTTAGGCGTAACGCATTCATCATAAACTCAAACGGCAAGGCATTATCAGCGATTTTTTGCCAACCGATGGCAGATTGATTTGCCAAATAATCTTTTGGCAGGCGAGATTTGCTAAAGCGAAAAATGCCGTCTTCTTCGGTGCTAACTTTGCCATGAGCCCCAGCACCAATCGCCAAATAATCGCCAAATTGCCAATAATTCAAATTATGTTGGCTCGGTTGTGGGTTGTTGCGATTTGTCCAAGCGGACACTTCGTATTGTGTAAACGCATTTTTTTGTAAAAAATCACTGCCGATTTCAAAAATATCATTTAACACATCGTCATCAGGCAATACAGGCGTGTTACGATAAAAAACCGTGTTCGGCTCAATGGTTAGCTGATACCAAGAAATATGCGACACGCCCAAATCTATCGCTTGTTGTAAATCAGCAATCGCTTCAGCGATCGTTTGGTTTGGTAAGCCGTGCATAAAATCGGTGTTAAGCCTAGTAAAGCCTGCTTTTTTGGCGTTGGTAATGGCGTTAATGGCGTGTTGTTGGTTGTGAATACGTCCCAAAGCTTGCAGTTTTTTGTCATCAAAACTTTGCACGCCCAGCGATAGCCGATTAATCCCCACGTTTAAATATTGCTCAAAAGGGGCGTGTTCCACCGTGGCAGGGTTGGCTTCCATCGTGATTTCGCAAGTGTTTGATAGATTTAACAACTCTTTGATTTGACTGAATAAATCTTGATAATTTTTTATTGGCAATAATGATGGCGTGCCACCACCGATAAAAATTGAGCCAATTTCACGATTTTTGACAAACTTAAGTTGGTTTTTTAAATCGTTTATCATGGCTTTGACATAATCGTCAAACTCAGGCGTTTGCTTGATTTCATGCGAATTAAAATCGCAGTATGGACATTTTTTGACACACCAAGGAATATGAATGTACAAAGATAGCGGAATTTTGTTGATATCTAAAGGCGAGAAATGGGACATAATTTTTTTATCAATAAAATAAAGATTTGTTAAATTGAAATTTTTGGTGGATAATGGTAGCATAGACGGCACTTTTTTGCTTAATTTTAAATTGAAAGAGTATGATGAAATTGTGGCATGGCGTAAGTATGACGGTGCTTGCGTTGTCTTTGACAGCGTGTGGCGGTTCTGATGGTGAAGATATTTTAAAAAATGGGCTTGACCAAATCACCCCAGAAAGCGGTACAGGGCTGTATTTGGGCTATTTTGTGGAAAATGCAGGGGCAGATGGGCAAGCTGATGATGTGGATATCGGTGCGATGTTTGTCAATGTCAGTAGCGGGCTGTCGTCTGGCGTGTCGGCTCGCATGAGTTTTCAACAACAAGACTGCCAAGCCAACAATCTGATGGAAAGCGAAAACTCGCTGATTCGCACCGATAGAGTGCTATCAGGAGTGTTAAAAGGTAATCTTGACCCTATGCAAACGTTGGATAAAGATGAGTTAAACCGTTTGGGTTTTAAATCGCCATTTTTAGGCACTTTGACAGGCAGATTTACCGACAAACATTGGAAAGGTAATTATAATTTAACCAATTCTTATAACCCTGTGAATGTGGTGTCAAGCAACCCTTACCGTTTGTCATCAGGGATTGACGGTTGTTCGGTGAATTATACCGTTGCTCAAAAAGGTGATTTTCATTTATATCCAGCCGATTATCAATTGGGTAATTTAAACGTGCGTTTGACTGGCGTGGGCTTGACACAAAGTTTGACATGGAGAAATCCTGTTAATGCCAACAAAATTTTGGTAAGCCAAATTGATGTGAATAATGCCAAAAATAAGGGCAACGGCTATGTGCAAAATCGTGTGTTTAACAACACATTAAACCCATTTTACACGCCAAAAAATATCGGCTCAAATGTGAATTATGCCTTTTTGGTTCAAGCATTTGACAGTAATAACAACTTAATCGCTTATCAAATGATTGAAAAAACCTTATAACTTTAACGTTACATTGAATTTATCTGTGTTTGATTTTTTAGGCTGGCAACTTTTGTCAGCCCATTATTTTTTATTGTATCCCTGAATCTATGCAAATTTTTACACTTCCCACCAAAAAACAAGATTTAACCCAACTTTTTTTATTGACTTTACCCATTTTAATCACCCAAATTTGTCAATCAGGGCTAGGCTTGATTGATACCATCATGGCAGGTCGTGTGTCGGCGTTGGATTTATCTGGCGTGGCGATTGGGGCTGGGCTTTGGATGCCGATGATGTTGCTTGCGGTGGGGATTTTGTTGTCCACCACGCCGTTAATCGGTGAAGTGATTGGACAAAAACGACTGGACAAGGTCGCCTTTATTACCCAACAATCGTTGTGGCTTGCGTTGGCGGTGGGTTTGGTCGGTTTTGGCGTTGCCAATCAGTTGCACCATTTTTTTTGATGTGATGAAAGTGCCTGACAATATCCAAAGCATTGCCAAAGATTATCTGTTTGGCATTTCGTTTGGCTTTCCTGCGGTGTGTCTGTACACTACGCTACGCTGTTATACCGAGAGCCTAAAGCACCCAACGGTGGTGACGGTGATTAGTATTATTGGGCTTTTGTTGAATATTCCGATTAATTACGCCTTTATTCATGGCGTGCCAATGCTGAATTTGCCTGCGTTGGGCGGGGCGGGGTGTGGCTATGCGTCTGCGGTGTGTTTGTGGCTCAATGTGCTAATGCTGGGTGGTTATTTGGCATTGTCAAAACAAGCAGATTTTAAAATCAGCGTTTTTTTTGTCAATTTTAGTTCACCAAAAAACAACAATTACTGAGCCAATTAAAAATCGGTATTCCGATTGGTTTTTCTATTTTTTTTGAAGTCAGTGCGTTTAGTTTAGCGTCATTGATTATCAGTCCTTTGGGTGAAATTGCGGTGGCAAGCCATCAAGTAACTTTAAGTATCTCTTCACAGTTATTTATGTTTCCCTTTCAATCTCTATG
>CAKMOY010000057.1 GCA_927911235.1 uncultured Moraxella sp. | reverse complement strand
GGACGTCAACTTAAAAATTAAATTATAAGGATTTATCATGTCCACCAACTACCACCCCCAATCGTCTCGCCACAAGGCTCACCAAAGTCGGCATCATCATGGGCAGTCAATCCGACTGGGAAACCATGCAACACACCGCCCAAATGCTTGCTGATTTTGGCGTACCGTTTGAATGTGAAGTGGTGTCCGCCCACCGCACGCCAGACCGCCTATTTGACTATGCTAAAAGTGCAAAATCTCGTGGTTTAAACGTCATTATCGCAGGGGCAGGCGGAGCGGCTCACTTACCGGGAATGTGTGCGAGCCAAACGGATTTGCCTGTGCTTGGCGTGCCTGTCAAATCGTCTATGTTAAGCGGTTGGGATAGCCTGCTGTCCATCGTGCAAATGCCAAAAGGCGTGGCAGTTGGAACGCTTGCCATCGGTACGGCAGGGGCGTTTAATGCAGGGCTGTTGGCGGTGCAAATGCTTGCCATCAGTGATGAAAACCTTGCCAAACAAGTCAGCGAATTTCGTGCCAAACAAACGCAGATGATTTTGGATAATCCAACGCCAGGAATTATTAAATATCATTTTAATTAAATAGTTATTTTAATTAATGTTAAAAATTATTAAGGTATCGCTATGTATCAACGCACTGCATTACTTATTGCCAGCTTGATAACATTAGGTTTGACAGGTTGTCAAAGCCTTGCAAAACAAAACACAAGCGAACGACCCACAATATATCAACTTGAGCCACATATTCAAGTCGTCCCTGCTGAACCACCTGCACAAGTGATAAAACAATCTGTGAACACACCTTAAGCCACCCATGAGTTGAGAATGATTTAACAAATATGAATGATTTATTAAAAAATATTGAAAATCAACTCATGACGGACGAAGAACGCCAAGCCTACCACGCCAAAATCAAAGGCGAAAGCTATATGCGGTGGTTGGCGTTTTATTATCTTGGCAGGCGAGAACATTCTCAAAAAGAACTGCGAGAAAAACTTCTTGCCAAAGACTGCGACAGCGAAGCGGTGGAAGCGTTACTGATTGAATTTGCCAACGAAGGTTATCAATCCGATGAACGCATGACATCAGCACTTATCAAAGACAGTATCGGCAAAAAACATGGCACGATTCGCATTTTTCAAACCCTAAAAAACATGGGCTAACCACTATTTCATCAGCCAGTCAAATCAATACGTGGATAGCAGACCACAGTGATTTTTTTAATGATTTAATCTTAAATGATATTGAAGAAAATTTTCAAGATGATGATAACGATGTTGGTAACAATGATTATGAAGTGGATTGGCTTGCCCAAGCGGTAGAAGCTCGCGTGCGAAAATATGGCGACAGTATCCCCACCGACCCCAAAGAAAAAGCCCGTCAATTGCGGTTTTTGCAATATCGGGGCTTTGCGATGAATATTTGTTTTGATGCGTTAAAATATGATTTAACCACAGTTCACGAAAGTTAAAGAATTATTAGTTACAACAATCTACAGCATCGCCCCAATTTCTGCCCCTTCACGAATGGCACGTTTGGCATCAAGCTCGCCTGCCAGTTTTGCCCCACCAATCAGATGATATTGGGCGGTCAAATTATCGCCAACATCAGGCATTAAATCATTCACCGACTCTTGCCCTGCACACACCACAACGGTATCCACTCGCAATAACTGACTATTGCCGTCCGCATTTTTTATCCAAATACCTTCGTTGGTGATTTTTTCATAGTTGATGTTGTTAATTTGAATGACGTTGTGGTTTTTGATACTGGCACGGTGTACCCAACCTGATGTTTTGTTTAAATTCGCCCCCAAACGTCCTTTTTTACGTTGCATAAGATACACTTCACGTTTTGGCGTGACTTTGGTTGGCGTTGCCAATCCGCCTTCGCTGTCATAATCGGCTTGTTGGGCGACACCCCATTCCGCTCGCCAATCTGCAATGCTTTGTGGGGTAGGGGCTTTGCCGTTTTGGATTGTACTTGCGTCGCAGGCGTGATTTGATGTCAAAAATTCACTCACATCAAAACCGATACCACCAGCACCGATAACAGCGACTTTTTGCCCAGCTTGTTTTTGCCCTGATAACAGTTCGGCATAGCTGATAACGTGGGGCAAATCCGCCCCTTGAATGGTAAGTTTGCGTGGGATTACGCCTGTTGCGATAATCACGTCATCAAATTTTTGGTTTTCCAGTTCAGTTTTGCTGACTTTGTGGTTTAATTTAACATCAATGTTTAATTTTTTTAATAAATTATCAAAATAACGAATGGTTTCAAAAATTCTTCTTTACCATTAATCACTTTGGCATAATTAAACTGACCACCGATTTTGTCTTGGGCTTCAAACAGCGTAACATCGTGTCCACGTTGAGCCAACACAGTAGAAGCCGACAAACCTGCCATACCTGCCCCCACGACAGCGATTTTTTTGGCTTTTTTGACAGGTTTATACACCAGTTCGGTTTCGTAACAGGCTTGCGGATTGACAAGGCAACTGGCACGTTTGTTTTCAAAAATATGGTCAAGACAGGCTTGGTTACAGGCGATACAGGTGTTAATCAGATGGGTTTGCCCTGTTTCGGCCTTGTTTACCCAGTTTGGGTCTGCCAAAAACGGACGTGCCATTTGTACCAAATCTGCCGTTTCATTTGCCAACAATTTTTCGGCAGTATCAGGCATATTGATACGATTGGCGACCATGACAGGGATTTTGACATGACGTTTGACTTCGGCGGTAAAATCGGCAAACCCTGCTCTTGGCACAGATGTAACGATGGTTGGCACACGAGCTTCATGCCAGCCAATGCCTGTGTTAATGATGTTTACGCCAGCATTTTCTAGGGCTTGGGCGATTTGGATAACTTCGTCCATCGTGTTGCCATTTGGCACTAAATCAATCATAGACAGCCGAAAGGTAATGATAAAATCTGTACCGACCGTGTCACGAATGGCTTTGACAACACCAAGCGGAAATCGCATACGGTTTTCAAGGCTACCGCCATAATTATCGGTGCGTTTGTTGGCATTTGGGCTTAAAAATTGGTTTAACAAATAGCCTTCCGACCCCATGATTTCCACGCCATCATAGCCTGCCATTTTGGCAAGTTTGGCAGTATGGGCAAAATCTTTAATGGTGGACAAAATATTACTTTCGCTCATTTGTCTGGGTTTAAACATAGAAATTGGCGATTTTATCGGACTTGCCGACACCACAAAAGGGTGAAAACCATAACGCCCACTGTGTAGAATTTGTAAAATCAATTTGCAATCATGCTGATGAACCGCCTTTGTCAAACGCCGATGGTTTATCACATCAGCCGTTTGGTTCAGCGTACCGCCAGCAGGGGTGAGCCAGCCTTCACGATTTGGGGCGATACCGCCTGTGATAATCATCGCCACGCCACCTTTGGCACGCTCGGCAAAATAACTGGCAAGTTTGCCATAGTTAAAAAAACGGTCTTCAAGCCCTGTGTGCATTGACCCCATGACGATACGGTTTTTGAGCGTGGTAAAACCTAAATCAAGCGGTGTAAAAATATGTGGAAAATCAAGGTTTTGTGTGTTAATCGTTTGCGAATTAGTCGTTTGGCGGTTAGCTGACATGATAATTCCTTTTTTTTGACAAAATAAAAATAGTTTATTTTAACAGTTAAACGCCAAAATTTTGATAAATTTTTGCTAAAAATACCTTAAAAAATATAAACGCTTAAGTCATTTCTTACATTACGAAACATTTTTTTAGAAAATGTTAAAAATTTGTTACTAAATTGTCTGTTTAAATCATAAAAAATTTGTTATACTAAAAAATCTATCACCCCAAAAAGCCAGCAGACATTAAGGAATATGCCATGCAAGCCATTAAAATTTTTACCCCATTATTGTTAAGTGTTGCCTTATTTGGTTGTAACCAAGCCAAAGACACCGCAACCGACACAGCAAACAAAGCCGTAGATACCGCCACCACTGCGGTAAATACAACCGCAAGTGCTGTTAGTAACAGCACCCAAGTGGTCGGTTCAGCCGTGAGCGAAACCGCCAGTGCTGTTGTTAATACAACTACAAGCGTTGCCAATGCCGTCAATCCGAACATGACCCCTGCCGAACATCAAGACGCTCGTGAAGACATCATGAAACAATACGGCAGAACCAGCAAAGCCTTGCGTGGTATGACAGAAGACCCAGCCAAATTTAACGCTGACGAACTCAAAAAACACGTTGAAACCCTAAAACAAGACCCTTGGGGACATTTCCCAGACACTGCCAAAGGCGGTGATGCGAAAGAAGAAATCTGGATAAATCCTGCTGAATTCCAAGCTCAAGTTGACAAATACAAAACAGCTGTGAGTGCTTTAGAGACTGCAGCAGCCAATGCGACCAGCATTGACGCAGTCAAAGCCCAAATCGGTGATGTTGGTGCAAGCTGTAAATCTTGCCACGAAAAATTCAAAGAAGACAATTAATATTGTTTGTTTTGCCAAATTTGGTTATCATAACGACCTACAATTTACCCAAATTGTAGGTTTTTTTGTTGTTTTTTTAAAGGGCCTTTATGAAAATTTTTCACATGATAATGGTGCTGTTGGTGTTGTGCCTGTTTTTATACCAATTTATGATGGTGTATTTTTTGGACGGTTTGGACGCACTTCGCACCAAAACCCAAAAAATTGTCGGGCATAGTTTTTATTGTTTGCTGATTATTTCAGGCGTTTTGACTGTTATGCCGTTGGTAAAAGTGATTGGCGTACCGCATTGGGTGATTGCCAAATTTGTGTTACTGATGGTCGCCATCTCCGCCACCATCAAAGCCACTCGTGCCACCACCACGATAAAACAAGCCAAAGTCGGTTTGTTTTTGGCATTGATTGCTTATACAGGCATATTGACGCTTGCGGTGATAAAACCGACCAATTTGTTTTAAGTTTTAACAGATTGATTTTAAAATTATTTTTTTAAAAAATTGCGTTCAATATCGCCCACCGTCAAAGCAAACGGACGCAGTTTTGCCAAATGTTGTAACAAAACTTTGGCATCAGTCGGCAATTTTTCGCCTGTTTGCCAAAAATGTATCGCTTGGCGTTTGACATCGTTTGCAAAGGTGCTTTGACTGGTGTCAAAATCGGCAAACAAGTTGTCCTGCGACACGCCAAACCGCTTGCCACAGCTTAACGTCAATAAACATTCTATCGCTTGTGGCACGATTTCCACTTTTTCAAAGTCGGCTTGTTGTTGCTCATTGCGACCATCTGGGGCGTACCAATAGCCAAAATCATTCAATTGTCGGCGTTTTTTGCCTGCCACGCACCAATGGCTGATTTCGTGCAAACAACTGGCAAAAAATCCGTGAGCAAACATGATTTTGGCAGGTTCACTGTCGGTTTTTGCAAAATATTCTGGCTCATGCTCGCCACGCACCAGAATGGTATCATGATGGCTAAACCATTGATTAAAATGAAAAATCAACCAATCTACTTGCTGTTTTTCATTATAAAGCCAATAAAATTTGGCAAAATCAATGTCTTTTTGAAGTGAAAAGCGTTCAAAAAAATCGTAATAAACCACCGTATCCGAATGGTTATCCGCTACGCTAAAACCTGTCAAAAAACGGCAAATAAACACCGTCAAAAATCGCAAAATGTCGCATACTGACCCAACGTGATGAAATATTGGCAAAAAATTGTAAATATTATACATTTTTTTTTGGCAAAAACTGTTAAAATAGCCTGATAAAAGTCAGCAAAATGAATGACAATATGACAAATAACAAAATATTAGACAAATATATAGACTTAGCCAAATGGGAAAATAATGATGATAATCATTATCATTGGCAAGGCGAGATTGCATTGCAAGATTTTCCCCGCTTGATTGAATTGGCGGACGACACACACGACAATAGCGAATCGTTAAAAGTGGAATTGAGCGTCAAAAAAAATGGCGATGTCATCATGTGGCGTTTAACCACAACAGGCACGCTGTGGCAGACTTGCCAACGTTGTCTTGAGCCTGTGGCGACAAGCCTTGACACCGAGAGTGAAATGGCGTTATTAACCAAAGAAAGCCATGTCGGACTGTTGGACGAAGATACCGAATTTTTGTTTGTTAATGAATTAACCGATGATAACCGTCTGTATCTACTTGCCATGATTGAAGATGAATTGTTGGTAGATTTGCCATTGTCATCAAAGCATGATGACTGTGAAATGGCGGTGAGCCAAGTTGGTGAATTTGTTGCCGATGTGGAAGAAAAAGACAATCCATTTGCGGTGTTGGCAGGGTTAAAATTGTCCTAAGGGACGTTTTGACTGCAAAAATTTACAAAAAATCCCAATAAAGGCTTTTTTCTTGGAAAGTTTTTGGGTATAATACAGCGTTTATATATTTACCCATTTTTCTTGAGTTGTTTTTTAACTTAACTTTAAGATAAATTAACTTATTTAGAAGCACAGGAGCTAACCTCATGGCTGTTCAACAAAATCGTAAAAGCCGTTCACGTCGTGATATGCGTCGTTCACATGACCACATGATTGTAAACGCAATTGCTACTGACAAAGAAACTGGCGAAAAACATATCCGCCATCACGTGACCAAAGACGGTTTCTACCGTGGTCGTAACTTGTTCGCTGTAAAAGCTGTTGCTGAATAATTCGCAACGGCCGTACGTCAGTCAAGTAAGATAGCATGATATAACGTGAAAAATGTTGAGTAATCGCATTTTTCGCCGACAAGAAGATTGGTGTTAGCAATGGCATCAATCTTTTTTTATGAAAAAATTTGTGTCAAAATTTATTTATCTTTTTAAAAACAAATAGATAACGAAATTGTTAGAAAAGTTTACAAATGTACACTTGAAATTTTTTTAACTTCTTTTACAATACTCTCAAAAATTAAAAGCTAATATTATGGTAGAACAATTATCCACACCAACACAAAAAGCCCGTTATGCAGTGATTTTTCCAGGGCAAGGCTCTCAAACTATCGGCATGCTCAAGGATTGGGCTGAAACTTACCCACAAGTGTTATTAACCTTTAAAGAAGCCAGCGATGAGCTGGGCTTTGATTTGTGGGCGGTGTGTCAAGGTGAAGACAGCGAGCGAGACCTTGATGATACGGCATTTACGCAACCTGCGTTATTGACCGCAAGCATTGCGATTTGGCGGGTGTTGGTAGACCAGTTACGCATTTCGCCTTGTTATTTGGCGGGGCATTCGTTGGGTGAGTACAGTGCGTTGTGTGCCAGTGGCGTGATTGGGTTTAAAGATGCGGTGCGTTTGGTACATCATCGTGGACAGTATATGTCTGAAGCTGTCAAAGACCAAGACACCAAGATGTCTGCGGTGTTAGGGCTTGATGATGAGCAAGTTCGCTTGATGTGCGAACAAGTAGAAGCCGTTGATGATGATGCGATTGTAAGCCCTGCTAATTTTAATGCGGTGGGGCAAGTGGTGATTGCAGGCAATGCGTTGGGCGTTGATTTGGCAAATGAGCAAGTGGCAAGTCTTGGCAATCGTTCGGTTGCATTAAAAGTCAGCGTGCCGTCACATTGTCGTTTAATGCAACCTGCCAGCGAAAAATTGGCAGAAGAATTAAACAATATTACCTTTTATCCGCCAAAAATTCCTGTGATTCAAAATCGCTATGCCAGAGTAGAAGCGGACACGCATGCGATTAAACAGGCGTTGATTGAACAATTAAGTATGCCTGTGATGTGGTCGGCAACCCAAAACAAACTGGCGGACAAACACGTGCATTTTCAAATTGAATGTGGCAGTGGCAATGTTTTAACCAATTTGGCAAAACGTCAAGCCGAAAAAATCACCACCATTGCCACCGACAAAGTAACAAAAATCAGCGAGATACAACAATTGTTAACGGAGAATAATGTATGAGCCGACAAATCGCACTGGTAACAGGTGCAAGCCGTGGCATTGGCAAAGCCATCGCCCAGCGTTTGGCTGATGAAGGCTATTTTGTGATTGCCACCGCAACGAGCGAAAAAAGGCGTGGAAGTCATTGACGAATA
>CAKMOY010000056.1 GCA_927911235.1 uncultured Moraxella sp. | reverse complement strand
AATAAAGCTAATCCATTTTCACTCAAAATTGACTCTGGGTGAAACTGCACGCCTTCAATAGCAAGGCTTTGATGACGGATTGCCATGATAGTTTTTTGTGAAAAATCTGGTTTGTCTACTTGATTTTTATGGGTTTGTTCAAACGTCCACGCATTGACAAGCCAATCATCACTTAAACTTTGATTGTCAATCACCAACGAATGATAACGAGTCGCCAAAAATGGACTGGGCAAACCCTGAAAAATCCCTGTATCATCATGACAAATCGGCGAAGTGCGACCGTGCATGACGGTATTTGCCTTGACAATCTTTGCACCAAAGGCTTGGGCGATGGCTTGATGACCCAGACATACGCCCAAAATCGGTATTTGCCCTGCAAACTGACGGATAATGCCTAGCGAAATCCCTGCTTCGCTTGGCGTGCAAGGGCCAGGTCCAATCACGATATATTGTGGGTTTAACGCTTGAATGTCGGCAATTGTTGGTTGATTGTTTTGGCAAACACGCACATCTTGTCCAAGTATTTGAAAATATTGCACAAGGTTATAAGTAAAACTGTCAAAATTATCAATAAACAACAACATTTTGGCAAACATCAATCCATCAAAACGTCTTAGTTTATCATTAAATGGCTTATCATTAAATGCCTAGCGGATAAATATTTTATCAAAATTTATTGGATTTTGATAAACCCTTGCACCAAAAATAATTTGCACAAAAAATGGTGAAAAAAATTGCATTGCATCGATTTGGTGCAAGATTTTTTTGAAATTGCACCAAAATAGAGAAATTTTTAGCTAAAAAAACTGTTTTTTGCCAAAAAAGCCCAAAAATTAGCTAAAAAATCTTGGCACGCTATTTGAATGTATATTTGCATATAGCCTTGTATGCTAAAATTAATGTGTAACAATTATTTTTTGATAACAAAAGATTATAGCTAAGATAACCAAAAAAAGGTTATATTATCTCTTGTCATTTTGTTCAAAACGGTATAAAGTTACATCAGTTTTTCACCATGATAATTCATACGAATTTATCAATTTTTCTCAAAAAGGAAACGTTATGTCAAACAAATTTTTGGACTTAATCAAATCAAGCGAAGCCAAATGGGTAGATTTTCGTTTTACTGATACGCGTGGTAAAGAGCATCATGTCAGCTATCCAGCATCTGCGATGGACGAAGATATTTTTGAAGATGGCAAAATGTTTGACGGTTCGTCAATTGCTGGCTGGCGTGGGATCGAGTCATCAGACATGATTTTACGTCCAGATGCTGAAACTGCATTTATTGACCCATTTTTCCGTGATGCCACCGTTGTGGTAACGTGTGATGTGATTGAGCCTGCAACGCTACAAGGCTATGACCGTGACCCACGCTCTATCGCTCGCCGTGCCGAAGAGTACCTAAAATCAACAGGCATTGGTGATACTGCATTCTTTGGCCCTGAACCAGAATTTTTTGTATTTGACGATGTTAAATGGTCAATTGATATGTCAGGTGCAAGACACACCATCTCTGCGGACGAAGCGGCTTGGAGTACTGACAAAGAAATGGAAGGCGGAAACTATGCGCACCGTCCACGTGTAAAAGGCGGTTACTTTCCAGTACCACCAGTAGATTCTGCACAAGATATGCGTGCGGATATGTGTAAAGCCATTGAAGACATTATGGGCGAAGGTCGTGTAGAAGTGCATCACCATGAAGTTGCTTCTTGCCAATTAGAAATCGGCGTGTCATTTAATACCATGGTGCGTAAAGCGGACGAAGTGCAACAGTTTAAATACGTTGTGCATAACGTGGCACACGAATACGGCAAAACAGCAACCTTTATGCCAAAACCAATTGTAGGCGACAACGGTTCTGGTATGCACGTGCATATGTCAATCTCAAAAGACGGTAAAAACACCTTTGCAGGCGACGAATACGCAGGCTTGTCAGAAACTGCCTTGTTCTTTATCGGTGGTATCATCAAACACGCTCGTGCGTTAAATGCGATTACCAACCCATCAACCAACAGCTACAAACGCCTAGTACCACATTACGAAGCACCGATTAAATTGGCTTATTCTGCGTCAAACCGTTCTGCATCAATCCGTATTCCTTATGTGGCATGTCCAAAAGGTAAACGTATTGAAGCCCGTTTCCCAGACCCAGCGTGTAACCCATACCTATGCTTTGCAGCCTTGTTAATGGCAGGTCTTGACGGTATTCAAAACAAAATCCACCCCGGTGAAGCGGCGGACAAAAACTTGTACGACTTACCACCAGAAGAAGAAGCATTAATCCCAACGGTTGCAGAAAACTTGGAAGTTGCGTTAAAAGCGTTAGAAGATGACCATGAGTTCTTGTTAAAAGGTGGTGTATTCACCAAAGAAATGCTAGAAGCCTACATTGAGCTAAAACGTGATGAAGTAGAGCGTTACAACGTAACTGTTCACCCAATTGAGTTTGATATGTACTACAGTTGTTAATCTGATAGTTTTAGCATTTAATAAAAAACCATCGTCTATAATTAGATGATGGTTTTTTTATGGGATTTTTTTTAAAATAATTAACAAAAATTTACAATAAAAACAAAAATGTAGTGGATTTTTTTTGCAAAATTATTTCATAATTTGCATTTTTACGCAAATAAATTGTTAGGTAACTGTATGTTTTTGAGACTGTTAATGTCAATGATGTGATAAATATGGGCTATGGCTTATTACACAATGCAATGCAAATTGATGTTTTAAGCCAAACGGCTATCGGTAGTGTGGGCGACAAAATCAATGAATACCAAACCATTACCACATCTGCTCAAAAAATGCTGGAACAACTCATCAAACGTGTGCCATATTTAATCGTGGCAACGGTGGTATTTGTGGTGTTTTGGTTGCTATCAATTCTGTTTAGAAAAGGGGTCAAAAAAGCCTTGGGCGAACAGAAAAAACACCAAAACTTGATTACCGTATTTCAACGAGTGGGAACAGCGTTAATTTTGTTTTTGGGCTTTATGATGGCGATGATTATCGCTGTACCAAGTTTTACCCCTGCCAAACTGATTGGTGGTTTGGGGATAGGCTCGGTTGCGATTGGTTTTGCTTTTAAAGATATTTTTCAAAATTTATTGTCAGGTATTTTGTTGTTATTATCTGAGCCGTTTCGCATTGGCGACCAGATTATTTCGGGGGATTTTGAAGGGACAGTAGAAGATATCCAAATCCGTGCAACCACGATTCGTACGTATGATGGCAGACAAGTCGTCATTCCTAATTCACAGCTTTATACCGCACCAATGACGGTAAATACCGCCTATTCAAAACGCCGTTTGGAATTTGAAGTTGGCATTAGCTATGACAGCGATATCACCCATGCCCAAAAAGTTATTTTAAACGTGCTAAACAATGAAGAAACCGTGTCAAAACTTGCTGAGCCATCTGTGATTGCGACAGCATTGGCGGATAGTAGTGTGATGTTAAAAGTGCGTTGGTTTATTGATGATGGTACGCAGTCCAACCTAGTAACTTCTATCAATAATGTCATTATTGCGGTAAAACAAGCTCTTGACAATGCCTCAATTACGATTCCATTTCCAACGACAACACTGGAAGTTAGCCGTCCATTGCTGATTCAAATTGACAATAAAAATTAACATGATGATAAATAAAAACCACCGAAAATTCAGTGGTTTTTTATCAATTTTTATCAAAATAATATTTATCAAAACGTTATTTGATACGCATATCGCCTGTTTCAACAAAACGTTGGTGCCATGATAACGCTTCTGTCAAAATGTGCGGGGTGTGTACGCCACCTGTTTTGGCACTTAATGCTTCGGCACGGTCGTAATAATCACGAAGCATATCACGATAATCAGGGTGAGAACAGTTCTCAATGATTAATTTGGCACGTTGTTTTGGTGATTTACCACGCAAATCCGCCATGCCTTGTTCAGTTACGATAAACATCACGTCATGCTCGGTGTGGTCATGGTGGCTAACCATTGGCACGATGGCTGAGATTTTGCCGTCTTTTGCCGTTGATGGGCTAACAAAGAATGAGAAGAACGCATTACGAGTAAAGTCGCCAGAACCACCGATACCGTTCATCATTTTTGTACCCATGATGTGCGTTGAGTTTACGTTGCCGTAAATATCCGCTTCAATCATCGCATTCATGCCGATGACACCCAAACGGCGAATGACTTCAGGATTATTGGTAAATTCCATTGGGCGTAAAATCAGTTTATCACGCAAAAATTCAATGTTGTCGTTAAAGCGTTGCAACGCATCTGGGCTAATGATAGGGCAGTTGCTGATGCGGTTTTCATCTTACCTGCAATCACCAAGTCAAGCATACCGTCTTGTAATACTTCGGTATAACCTGTCAAATCTTCAAACGGTGCGTCCAATAAACCTGCCAATACTGCATTTGCCACGTTACCCACGCCTGATTGTAGTGGTAGTAGATTTTTTGGCAAACGACCTGCTTTTACTTCATGGCTAAAGAAATCAATGATTTGTGCTGCGATACGTTTTGATGTGTCATCAGGTTCAGCAAATTTGCTGTTACGGTCGCCACCATCTGTGATAACGATTGCCACGATTTTGTCCAAATCACACTCAAGGTACGGCGTTCCGATACGGTCAAAAGGTTCGATAATTTGGATTGGTTGGCGGTTTGGCGGTGTGCCGATGTCAAATTGAATGTCGTGCATACCTTCAAGCTTGGTATTTTGAGCGACGTTCACTTCAATGATGACTTGTTTGGCTACTTTTAAAATTTCGTTGTTGTTACCAATACCCATTGATGGAATGATTTTACCATCTTCGGTAATGCCTGTTGCTTCAATGATTGCCACTTGCATTTCGCCATAAAATCCTTGACGAATTTGTTGCTCAACGTGCGATAGGTGCATATCTTGGTATTCGGTGTTGCCTGCGTTAATGCTGTTACGCAAGGTTGGGTCAGACTGAAATGGGCTACGAAACTTAATCGCACCTGCTTCTGCCAATACGCCATCACATTCAGGAGCAGTTGAAGCACCTGTTAACATATTAATGCCAAATGATTTGCCATCTGCGTGGACTTGTTTTGCACGATTGGCAATCGCTGTGGGCAAGGCTTTTGGATAGCCTGCACCTGTAAAGCCACTGATACCAACGGTCATGCCGTCATGGATAAATTCGGCAGCTTGGTCAGCTGTCATGATTTTACTACGAAGTCCCTCGTGTCTAACACGTTCATGTGCGTTGCTCATTTTTTACTCCAAATTAAAGGTGAGTGAATAAAACATTAATAAAAAAATGTGAAAGAATTTTATTTGATTTTGAGCATATTCTCAAAAAAAATATCAAATAAAATTTTTGTTAATATAGCCAAAATATTGTCAAAATTCAAGGCTTTGTTAAGATATTTTTAACGTGCAATCGCACGCCAGCCAATATCACGGCGGTATTGCATACCATCAAAACTAATCGCCCCACAAGTCGCCAATGCTTTAGTCTGTGCGTCCAAAATATTGTCGCCTAATGCAGTAACGCACAGCACACGACCGCCATTGGTCAAAATTTCGCCATTTTCACCGTTTTTTGTGCCTGCATGGAAAACTTTAATATCGCCTTGTTGGTCGGCAATCGCAGGTAACCCACGAATCACATCGTCACTACTTGAGCTCTCTGGATAGCCTTTACTTGCCAGTACAATACCCAAAGCAGGACGGTTGTCCCATTCGGTTTCGCTAGGTAAATTGCCATTTAACCCTGCTTGAATCAAATCAACCATAGAGCCTTTTAAACGCATCATAATCGGCTGAGTTTCTGGGTCACCAAATCGACAATTAAACTCAATCACATACGGGTCGTTTTTCTCATCAATCATCAAGCCTGCATACAAAAAGCCCGTATAAGGCGTGCCGCCCGTTTTCATCGCATCCACTACAGGGCGAATGACACGCTCAATCACTTTATCATGCACGTCTTGGGTGACGACAGGGGCAGGCGAGTACGCACCCATACCGCCAGTGTTCAAGCCTGTATCAGCTTCGCCAATGCGTTTGTGGTCTTGGCTGGTCGCCATTGGCAAAATGTTGTCGCCATCAATCATACAAATAAAGCTCGCCTCTTCGCCTTGTAAAAACTGCTCAATCACCACTCGGCTACCTGCATCGCCAAATTTATTGCCAGAGAGCATATCGTTAATCGCATCAATCGCCTCAATCTCGGTCATCGCCACAATCACGCCTTTACCTGCGGCAAGTCCGTCCGCTTTGATGACAATGGGCGAACCTTCGGCCTTAACATAATTAATCGCTTCATCGGCATTGCTAAAAGTTTGATATTTTGCGGTTGGAATGTTGTGCTTAATCATAAAATCTTTGGCAAAGGCTTTTGAACCTTCAAGTTGGGCACAATACTTTGTTGGTCCCCACGCTTTGATGTTGGCTTTTTGCAAATCATCAACCAATCCTGCAACCAGCGGTGCTTCAGGTCCGACAAGCACAAAAGCAATGGCGTTGTTTTGGCAAAATTCAATCACCGCATTGTGGTTTTTCACATCAAGGTTGATGTTTTGTAATTTTTCTTCCAAATCTGTGCCTGCATTGCCATTTGCCACAAAGACGGTGTCCACTTTGCTGTCCTTGGCACATTGCCAAGCTAGGGCGTGTTCACGTCCGCCTGTACCGATAACTAAAATTTTCATAATTGCTCCAATGATGTTAAATGATAACCATTATAGCAAATTTGGAACAAAATTAAATGAAAAATCACTTTATTATTGGTGTGGACGAAGTAGGGCGTGGGCCACTTTTGGGTGATGTGGTGGTGTGTGCGTTGGTTTTTGATAACGATATTTTAACGGTAAAACAAGATAGCCTCAGCAAAGATTTATCCAAAGCTGACAGTGTGGGGTTGGTAGAAAATCATGCTTTAACCGCTTTAACTGATTCAAAAAAAACTCTCCGATAAAAAGCGAGAAACTTTGTTTCCCATTATTGAACAAACGGCAACTTATCATAAAATTGTCAAAATTTCAGCAAGTTTGATTGATGAGCTAAACATTTTGCAAGCAACGCTTCTTGGTATGAAACAAGCAATTGCAAGCGTGATAGAGCAAATTTTGCAAACGCACCCAAACGCCACTTTTAGTGTGATGGTGGACGGAAATAAACTACCTGTGCTATTTGATTTGCCGTTTTATGAGCGAATTGTCTGTGAAATGGCGGTGGTCAAAGGCGATGGCAAACACGCCTGTATCAGTGGGGCGAGCGTGCTTGCCAAAGTGGTGCGAGACCGAGATATGGTTGAGCTTGCCAAGATTTATCCTGATTATGGCATTGAAAAACACAAAGGCTATCCAACGGCTGTGCATATCCAAGCGATTGAAAAATATGGTATTTTACCCATGCACCGCAAAAGTTTTGCACCGATAAAACATAGGCTGTGAATGGATTTTTATTATTCAAATTTTGTTTGCAATTTGATTAATTTATCCGCCAATTGCCAAGCCGTTTCATCTCGCAAATCATACGCACTTTTAGCAAGTTTACCGTCATTCAGCGATGACCATTGCGGTTTGCCACGCGCTTTTTTGAGCATATCAGGCAATTTATCCGCCGAAAAAATCGGCATGGCTTGCGTGGTATTTTTTACCACTTTTTCCACATTGGCGTGTCCACGATGTCGCAAAGTCATAAGCAAATCAGTCGCCCTTGTTGCCAATAATGCAAGCGTGGCAGGGTCAATGTACAAGCGTTTGACACCGTTGATTTTATCGGCAATCGCCCTGTATTGCCAGCCACACCGCCAAGCAAGCCTCCAATCGCCGTACCAAGCCCAAGCGTTGTACCAAGCGACATCGCATCAATACCTAAGCCAATCAACGCACCTGCCGCAGCCCCGCCACCTGTTCGCAAGCCATAACTTGCTAATAACTCGCTGTCAAATGGGTCTCGCCGATATTCGGTCAGCTCAAGCGGTGTGGTGGCGACTGTGTTGTCATAAAATTTATACAAATTTAACAAGTCATCTTGAAAACTGCGTTCGGCTTGTCGTACTTTTTCTTGCATTTTGGTTAAAGTCGGCAATGGGTCGTCATCTTCGTGAATGGTTTCTACAAAACTTGCGACATTGAGCAAAAAATGAGCGATTTTGATATTGGCTTCTTCGTATAAAGTCGCCCAATCTTCTGTTCTGCGAGCCATTAACTGATTTAACATATCAGGCTGAATAAGCATAGTTGCAAGGTTTTGCCAAAGTTTCATCTCATCATCAAATTCAAATGCCACTGAGTCAAAGCGAGTAGAAACGTGCAAATTGCGTCTAGCGAGCATGGTTTGCCAATCGGCAATTTGGCTGTCTTTGTCATGGCTAAAGTTAAACACAGGCATGACAGGAACGGCAGACCACGACAAGACGGTTAATTCGTCCTTGTATTTGCCAAGCACAGGCTCACGAGCGTCTACCACATAAATGGCGATGTCGCTTGCGAGTAGTTGGCGAATGACTTTGGCTTCTTGGCTGTAGTCGTTTTGAGCAGGCTCGCTTGCCAAAAACTGTTGCAAGCGTTCTATACCATCACGGCGACTTGCGGTGTTGTCTTCTAGCCAGTCCATCAATCCTGTGGCATCTTCAAGTCCTGGCGTGTCGTATAATGCGACTAGATTTTGACCCGTTTGGCTATCACTGATAATGGCCTTTTCCACATGGCGAGTGGTGGCGGGGGCGTTTTTGACTTCGCCAAAATACACGTCACGCAGTAGCGTTCGTAAGATGGACGTTTTACCTGTGTTGGTGTGTCCGACAACGGCAAGTTTGAGCGGTTCGTTTTCGCCAATGCTGACTTTGCGGTTAAAGTTTTGATTCGATGTTTCTGTTAATTCTTTATTTGGTTCACCTGTGGTTATGTCGTTTTGATTTTTAACAACAAGTGTTTTATTGTCAAAATTATTATCAAAATCCACATCAATAGGGGGTTTTGTTGGATTGACGGTTTGATACACGTCAATATTTTTATTGTTTTCGTTCATTTTTAACAACCTGATTAAGTATTAAGATTAAATTTAAAAATTTTTGACAAATTTTTGCGTAAAGTTGATTAAGTTAAAGTCAGCTTTGGGGTAAACACCTATATCAACATAAGCACAATCATCAAAATCATTAAATGCAATAATCCTTGTTTCTGTTAGATTATTTGCAGTAGGTTTTGATATTTCTAAGTTTTGTGTGATACAGGAAATATTGCTCAGTTGCATTTTGGTTGATGGGTTTTTTGATTTATAAATATCAAGAATTTGCATTTGATAACGAAAAGCATTCGTTTGATTAAACAATCTCATTGGATTATACGGTTTTTCTAATTTACCAATGCCAATATTTGCCAATACAACATGGTCATAATGACACATATTAGACAAAATCCATTGTTTATCGTCTTTTGCATCAATATTGTTAGCACAGTTTAAATCTGCATAACTCAACACAGATAGCAAAGAAAAACTGATAAAATACAATAACTTGATGAATATTTTTGTCATTTTAGCGACCCATTAATCAACATACAAACTTATAAAAATATCAACTATTTAACGCTGATTTTAACAAATCAAACCCTTGTTTGGTCTGCGAATACTGCAACCAATCATCATTATCTGCCAATTCACCAGTTTCTTCATCAACCAATAAATCAAAATAATTCAAAAAACTCACCGCCGATTGCAAAGTCATATTATCTGAATCTTCCGACTTTTGTTCAATTTTGCTTAACACTAACCAATTATCCAACAACTCCATTAACAACAAAATCGCTTCGCTAGTGCAATGCGGATAATCTTCGCCCATATCCCACATCAAATTATCAAGGTCGGATAATTGTTGTTCAATGACATCATCTTGCCAACTTTGATTGATAATTTCGTCAAAAATAGTTTTGTAAAATGGCTTTTCGCTGTCCAATTCACCGTCTACCCAATCATTTGGTAAATCTTTAACAAATTGATAAATTAACTTTTGAATAAAGTTGATTTGTTCGGCAAGCGATAATTGCGGAACTTTGTCGCCAATAAAATTGGTAACATCATTATAAGTTTTCATAATTTTTCCTAAATCGTTGTTTTTTAAATTCTTACCAATGCAATTTGCCGTTCTGCTAACGCATTTTCCCATTGTTCTCTACGAGATTTAAACTGAGCTAATTCGGCAGGTGTAGGCAAAAAGTCTTGTTTAAAATCCAATAATTGCACAATTAAACCACCTTTGGCATGACTTGCAATCGTGTCTAATTTTCGCATTGTGCCACGGTCTGGCAAGGCTTGCGGTGGAATACCGACCAATACTTGAACCGCATTATCCGCCAAATACGTTTGCAATTTTGCCATATCGTCCCTGTCGTCAATCACGCCCATATACTCAATGCTGTTTTTATCAAAAGCATGACCGACTGCAAACTGATACCAATGTTCATCGGCATACGGATATTCTAGCAGTACGACCAATTTTTTGGCTTGGCTGATTTGGGCGGTGGGAGCGACAGGTTTTAATTCGGTGGGGCTATCGTCTGGGTCGATGACTTTTCGTTGCCAAAAGTCGATAATTTTTTGGTAATAAGGTTGTTTGATATCCAATTTCATTCGGCTAGAATTTACCATGACAAGACAAAACAACCAAGCGACAAGGCGTGGAATAATGCCATACATCAGCAAACTACCGATAAGTAACATCGCCCAACGAAAGGCAACCATTTGCGGTGTGATGTCGGTGTGGGTTTGGGCGGTGATGATGTCTTGGGCGGTCGGTGTGGGAAAGCCGACAAAATTTGGCAACCAAGCCATAATTTTAACGAGTTCAACAACGGTTGAGTTTTGTAAAAGTGTGGATTCCCAAACAAAATTATAGTTTTTGACAAGCAATAATAAAATCAGCGAAACGAGCATTCCGCATAGGCTTGCGAGCCAAAATTGGTGGCTAATTCGGCTGATAAACCACTTTGTGCCTGTGTGATTGAGCTGTTCTTGGTACACTTCTACCGCCGTTTGGGTAACAGGGTCTTTGCCACGCATTAGCGTGGCTGGGCTAAACAGTGAACCGAACAGACTGGGTTTGTTTTTTGGCGAAAACAATAAAAATATCAGCCAAACCAGTAACATCAAGGTATGAAATCCAAGCAAACTTGCCAACACATAAAAAAAGTTCACGACATGGGCTTGCATGATACCGAACAAGCCGATAAAGCCCAACACAAACCACAGCAGTGTACCGCCCCAAATCGTGCCGTTGATACGGCTGTCAATGGCGGCAAGCAGGTGGGCGAGTTTGCCATCGCTGTCTATGCGAGTGGCTCGGTGGCGAAGCTTGGTAAGTGGGTCGCTCGGTTCGTTTTGCAGTTTTTCGGTGATAAGTAAGGGGTCAGCCGAAAAAATGTGGTTTTTTTCTTCTAATCGGCGGACAAGTTCGGTCAGTTGGTCTTGGGGTGTGTACATTTTTTAGTTGTCTTTTATGTTGGTTCTTTTGCAGTTAGGTGTAGTGAAAGCGTTTTTGACTTTTTAATAAATTTCTTATCAAAGGTATAAAAATTGTCGCAATGTTGGGTTTTTAACAAGTGTATCGCATCGGTAAAATCCATTCCTTGAGCATATAAACTGGTGGCAATTTTTACCATTTCTATATCTTCAATAAAAATATCAGGTAAATCGCAAAGATTTTGCAAAATTTCTACCACACCTGCTCTTGGCAACAAATAACCTTTACTTATTACCCAAACAAATTCAAGGATTACAGTTAAAGCAATAAAACTGGGCTGTAAAAAAAGCTCTTCAGCGATTAGGCGTTGGGCTTGGGCTTCTTTGTCGGTTGGGTCGTTGATAAAAAGCCGAACAAGAATGTTGGTGTCGAGGGCATTCATGGCTTAATCCTCATCAAATAAGGTGATATGGTCGGCAACATCAAATTCAAATAAATTAAAATCTTTAGGCGGTGTAACTGTAACCATGCCTGACACAGCTTTAATTCTTTGACGTTTATAAGATAAATATTCTGCGGTTTGTTGCTCTTGGGATTTTGATTCCAACGTAATACCTTTTTTTGACGCAATGACTTCAAATTCTGTGCCTTTGGTTAAGCCAAATAGTTGCATAATGTTAGGCGGTAGTTGTAATGTGCCTGTTTCTGATAAAGTAATCGTTGTCATATTTTATCCTTTAAATTATTTTGCTAAACCTTTCATACCAATAAACGAACGGCTAAATTGATAGGCGACACGCCCAGACCGTCCGCCCCTTTCACTGGCAAAGCGTAACGCAGTCGCCCTTGCTTCATCATCAAATGCCAAATCCGCTTGTGCCAAATAATGTGCACAAATCTGCAAATACACATCTTGTGTCATCGGATGAAACGCCAGCCACAACCCAAAACGGTCAGACAAAGACACCGTTTCATCAATCGTTTCATACGGATTGACTTCATCGGTCTGCCCATTATAAATGCTCACATTGTCCTTCATCAGTTGCGGTAGCAGATGACGGCGGTTGCTTGTCGCATACACGAGCAGTTTATCCTGTTCGCTATCCAACGCACCGTCAAGTATGCTTTTTAACGTGCGGTAATTTTCATCTTGCCCATTAAACGCCAAATCATCGCAATAAATGACATAATGACAACCATGATTGGGCAGTCGTTCATTCAATTTACGCACCGCTTGGCGAATGGGTTCTAACATCACCAAATCATCACGAGCCACTTCAATAATCCGCAATCCGTCATCTTTAAATTCGTTTAACAACGCCCTGATTAAAGACGACTTGCCCGCCCCACGAGTGCCTGTCATCAGCACATGATTGGCAGGCAAGTTTGCCAAATATTGCCGAGTATTTTGCATTAGCTTATTTTTTTGCACATCAATGCCGTACAAATCGTCCAATGTCAAACGCAAATCCACCGTTAAAGGCACAAGTTCACCGCTACCAGTTCGGCTATTAGAATGCCAACGATACGCCAAAACTTTTGGGTCAAGCGTTATCGGTTGTGGAATAGATTGGCTTAAAAATTGGGTCAATAAATCGTGTAAATCTTGGGATAAAGTTAAATTTGTCATGATTTTTTTTATTCATTTTATGGTTAAAATCAAGGGATATCAATACAATCGCTTATTCTTAACAGATTTTTGAAAAATTTT
>CAKMOY010000055.1 GCA_927911235.1 uncultured Moraxella sp. | reverse complement strand
ATTATCTAATTTTTTAAGTCAAAAATAGATTGTAACAAAGTTTTTAGGGGGTATCGTCCAAGTTGGTAAGGCATCAGGTTTTTGATCCTGACATCCGTTGGTTTCGAGTCCAGCTACCCCTGCCATTTTCTTTCCTAATCTTAAATTTATGACAATTTAACACAAACTTTTGATAAATTTTTATCAAGGTTTTTGTGTTATTGTAAAGTGCAAAATATAGGACTGTACCATGCCTTACTTGGCGATTTTTACGGGGAATGCCCACCCAGAATTGGCAAAAAATGTTACTAATAACCTACATATCCCGCTTGGGCGGGCGAGTGTTACCAAGTTTTCTGATGGTGAAATCGCTGTAGAAATCCAAGAAAACGTGCGTGGTAAAGACGTTTTTATTTTGCAATCAACCTGCGCCCCCACCAATGACAATTTGATGGAAGTAATGGTGATGGCTGATGCCCTACGCCGTTCTAGCGCAGGTCGTATCACCGCTGTGATGCCGTATTTTGGCTATGCTCGCCAAGACCGCCGTCCACGTTCGGCTCGTGTGCCAATCTCTGCCAAAGTTGTGGCAGATATGCTAAACATTGTAGGTATTGACCGTGTGGTAACGGTAGATTTACACGCTGACCAGATTCAAGGCTTTTTTGATATTCCTGTAGATAACTTGTACGGCACGCCCGTATTGTTCAAAGATTTGCGTGAAAAACATTATGACAATTTGATGGTGGTATCGCCTGATGTGGGCGGTGTGGTACGAGCTCGTGCAATGGCAAAATCATTGGGCGATGCAGATTTGGCAATCATTGACAAACGCCGTGCCAAAGCCAACGAATCAGAAGTTATGCACATTATCGGTGATGTCAAAGACCGTGATTGTGTGATTATTGATGACATGGTAGATACCGCAGGTACATTGTGCAAAGCGGCGGCCGCCTTAAAAGAGCGTGGTGCTAGACGTGTGGTAGGCTATATTACCCACCCTGTGTTATCAGGCAAAGCGATTCAGACCATTAGTGAATCTCATCTTGATGAGATTGTGGTAACCGATTCTATTCCGTTATCCGATACTGCCAAAGCCTGTGAAAAAATCCGTCAAGTGTCGATTGCACCTATGCTAGCTGAAGCGTTACGCCGTATTAACAACGAAGAATCGCTGAGTGCCATGTTTGATATGTTAGAGCAACAGTAATCTTTAAAAGATTTTAAATTTGTAAAAACTTTTCGCCATTTTTATGAAAAATGGCATTTTATTGCATAAATTGGTCGCAAATTTATGTATTTTTTTAACTTTCAACAAAAGGAAACTCTCATGAGTAACCAAGATTTGCAAAACTAAGTGCAGTTGTACGTGGTGAAGATTTACAAGGTAAAGGTGCGAGCCGCCGCCTACGTAAACAAAACCAAGTACCTGCAATTATCTACGGTGCGGACAAAGAGCCTTTGTCAGTATCACTTCGTTACAATGAATTAATCAAATCATTGGAAACAGAAGCGTTTTTCTCTCACATTTTGACTATCAATGTAGAAGATCATGGTGAAGAAGAAGTGGTTATCAAAGCCCTACAACGCCACCCATCAAAAAACACCCCAATGCACGCAGACTTCCAACGTATCGTACGTGGTCAAGCCATTCACATTGTTGTACCTGTACACTACATTGGTGCGGATGACGCACCTGGTCATAAAAAAGGCGGTGTGTTCGTATCAAATGCAACTGAGCTTGAAATCACTGCAATCCCATCAAAAATCCCAGAATTTTTTGTCTGTAGATGTGTCAAAAATGGAAGTGGGTGATTCAATCCACTTGTTGGATATCAAATTGCCTGAAGGTGTTGCGATTCGTGAACTTGAAGTGGCTGAACCATTTAATCGCACAGTTGCAACCATGCAAGCACCAACGCTTGAGCCTGTTAAGCCAGAAGAACATGAAGAAGCCGCTGGTACTCATACCCCTGATGCGGATGATGATGAAGCTCGTAAATTACAAGCTCAAGACGATACGCACGACGCACCAAAATCTGACGACTAATTTTGTCTAGGATAGTTTCCATGTCTAAAATCAAATTGATTGTCGGACTTGGCAACCCAAGCCAGCAATATGCCAACACTCGGCATAATGCTGGCTTTTGGTTTGTAGAGCGGATTGCCAACGACTTTAATATTTCCCTTTCGCTTGAAAAAAAGTTTCATGGCTTGATCGGTCGTGGTCAGGTGCATGGTCATGATGTACGATTGTTGTTACCACAAACCTTTATGAACAAGTCAGGCGAAGCCGTTGTACCAATGGTGAATTTTTTTAACATCGCCAATGATGAACTACTGATTGCACATGATGAATTAGACATTGATGTGGCAGCCATGCGGTTTAAAACAGGCGGCGGTCATGGCGGACACAATGGTTTAAGGGATATCGTGCCACACATTGGGGCGGATTTTCACCGTTTGCGGTTGGGTATTGGTCGTCCTGCTCACAAGTCGCAAGTCGCTAATTATGTGCTAGGTACACCCAGTGCTGATGAAAAAATTAGCTTGGGTTTAATGCTTGATGAGGCGATGAAACAGTTACCAAAACTGTTAAATGGTGAGTTTGACAAAGCCCAACAGGCAATTAATGGTTTTAAATTACCCAATTAATTATGTTTATCAATGGATTACTGGTTATCATGAGACTTTTGACCACTTGATTTTTTGATAAATTCCCCTATCTAATTAGCCATCTTTATTATCCTAAATTTGAAGGATTTTTTATGCAATTAACCATATTAAAGGCAAAATTACACCGTGCCAGAGTGACCCATTGCGAACTGCATTATGAAGGTTCATGCGGGATTGACAGCGAGTTGCTGGATTTGGCTGGTATTCGTGAAAATGAGTCTATTGATATTTATAATGTGAACAATGGCAAACGTTTTTCGCACTTATGCCATTCGTGCGGAGGCAGGTTCAAAGATGATTTCATTGAACGGTGCGGCGGCACATATGGCGGAATTGGGCGATATCGTGATTATTGCTAGTTACGCCCAAATGGACGAAAAAGAAGCCGATACCCATCAACCACGTTTGGTTTATCTTGATGAAGGCAATATCGTCAAAGACACTGCCAATATCATTCCTGTGCAGGTGCAGTAAGCCATTACTGCACTTATCAAACTTGGCATTAGCTTTCGTATAATTTGGCTTTTTCCCAAAGTTTATCCATTTCTTCAAGGCTTGATGTTTCGGGGGTTTTGCCGATTTTTTCAAGCTCATCTTCTATAAAACCAAAGCGATTTTTAAACTTCATTACAGTCGTCAAAGTCGCTTTTTCGCTGTCAATACCCAATTTACGAGCGACATTGACAAGGGCAAAAAAGCAATCGCCCAGCTCTTTTTCAATCTCACGTTTTTGTGTATCGGTCGGCTTTTCGCCATCTTTTGGCAAAATTTCTTTGAGTTCGCTGATTTCTTCTTCTACTTTATCCATCGCAGACGACACATAGTCCCAATCAAAGCCGACTTTATTCGCTGTTTTTTGAATGTCTTGGGCTTGCATGAGTGCCGAGCCTGCTTTGACAACGTCCAAAATTCGGCGTTTTTTGCCACGTTTTACTTTTTCGGCATTTTCCATCGCTTTGATTTCGTCCCAACGTTGTTTCACATCGGCATCGGTTTTTAGATTCTCTTTGTCAAAAACGTGTGGGTGTCTACGAATGAGTTTTTCTTGTAAGGTAAAAATCACGTCCGCCATGTCAAATTTGCCCTGCTCATCGTACAAATGGGCGTGAAAAATCACTTGTAGCAACACATCGCCCAGCTCGCCTTTGATGTCTTCTATGTCGCCTGTTTGTATGGCTTCAACCAGTTCATACGTTTCTTCTAAGGCATAGGGAATTAGGCTATCGTTGGTCTGTTTTTTATCCCAAGGGCAGTCGGTGCGAAGGCGTGCCATTAAGTTCAATAAATCTTGAAAATCGTTGGTCGGTTGCATATTTTTTCCAATTTAAAACTGTTCAATTTCTTTATCACTCAAAAACCGACATTCACCTTTTTCCAGGCCATCAAGGGTAATCGTGCCGATACTCGCTCGGTGCAATTCAACCACTTTATTACCAAAATACGCCATCATGCGTTTGACTTGATGGTATTTGCCTTCGGTCAAAACAAGCGTGGCATGCGTTTCATCGCTAAAACTTAGTTCCGCAGGGCGAGTTTTTTTCATATTCGCCTTCTAATAAAATCCCTTTTGCGATTTCTTTTATTGCAGTTGCTTGTTGTTCGTCCGTCATAGGGTCAGCAAGAGTGAGTTCATAGATTTTGGCAACGTGATGTTTTGGACTGGTAACTCGGTGCAAAAAACCGCCATCATCACTCAAAATCAATGCCCCTGTGGTGTCCACGTCCAATCGCCCTGCAATGCGTAAACTATTCCACTCAGGCACGTCAATCAGCTCGGTAACAATCGGATATTCTTTTGGGCGAAGCGTACATTCAAAACCTTCAGGCTTGTACAGCAAGATGTAGCGATTGCCTGTCGCCACCGTCAAAGGCTCGCCCGCCCATTCAATTTCGTCATTGATTTCATCAACGTGGCGACTGCCGTCTTTGACGATTTCATCATTAACGCTAATTTCGCCACGGTGTAACACTTTTTTGGCATCGGAGCGTGATAGTTCTGTGGCTTTGCTTAAAAATTTGTCTAATCTCATGTTTTACCTTGTTTTGCAAACTTTTTAAAATAAAAGCTATTTTAACATGATTGCCAAATGTTTGATAAAATATTATGATGTTGTTGTGAAAATGATAACAATTTTTAGCAAAAGAAAAAATCATGTCAAACATTCAAGAACTTATCAATCAATTACCGCCAGAATTATTGCCGTATAAAGACAAAATTTTGGCAACCATTAAGCCTGTTATCAATATTGATTTGTCAAAATCTGATAAATTAACCATTTATTCAAGTAAATTTGGTGGCAAGCCCTATTTGCCCAAAGAAATGGATTATCCAACAAAATCAGACAGTACGCCACTTGTCTTGCTCGCTCAAATTAACCTTGCTGATGTAGCAGTAAATGACCAATTACCAAAACAAGGTATGTTGTCATTCTTCATTGCAGGTGATGACTTGTATGGACTTGACTTTGATAATAGGTTAAATCAAGATGGCTTTAGGGTTTTATATTTTGAAAATATCATTACCGATGAAAGCCAAGTTTGGCAAGACTTTAGCGAAATTGACAAAAAGATTCATACAAGTGAAGATTACGAAATCATGTGGGGCGATAGTGACGTGGGTAATTTCTTTATTCACCCAGATGATTTAAAAAATAAAGATTTTAACAAAGTTTTGTACAATTATGATTTGTTATTAAGTTATAAATTAATGAGTTACTTTACCTTATCCGCCCTTGCCAAGCCGTTTTGGAAATCAAAAAAAGCGAATTTCTCGCCTTTGCTATCCCATAGACAGCCGTGAACAAATCATGTCCACGTGGAACAATTACGCCAAAAATACCCAGACGCTCGCCACGTCTGCTACGGCTACATCATCGGCAACCCAAGCAACACCACATCGGCAGGTTTTGACGATGACGGCGAACCAAACGGCACGGCTGGCAGACCGATTTTAAACGTCTTGCAACACAAAGCCATTGGCAACTGCCTTGTTGCGGTGGTGCGGTATTTTGGCGGAATAAAACTTGGGGCGGGCGGGCTAATTCGTGCCTATTCACAAGCCACGCAAATGGCGGTGGATAACATGACGTTAAGCGAATTTGTGCCAAAATCTGTTGTCAAAGTGGCAACGGATTTTGCTAATGAATCGTTCGTCCGTCATATCATTGATGGCTTGGGGGCGACTGTGGTGTCAGTGGATTATGCCAAAAATGTCATATTATCGGTAGAAATTGCCGAAAAAGATATAACCAATTTAACCGAAAAAATCGGTTTTTATGGCAAATTATTGCTTGAACAAGATGATTAATACCAATTTTTTTTGAAAAAATTTTGTGATAAATGTCAAAATCGGTTAAAATAGTACAAGTGTAAACTAAATTTTTACATTTATTTTTATCCATTAACACAAGTTTTTATTATGCCAAATTTACATCAATTGCCTTTAACGCCTTTTCGTCCGCCTTTTTGGTTAAAAAATCCGCATTTACAAACGATTTTACCAAAGTTTGTCAAACAACCAAAACCCAACTATCAACGAGAGTTGCATTTGGACAGCTCGGGCAATTCACAGATTGCGTACGATTTTGTGTTTAGCAACAGCGACCATACGCCCAATTTGCACAGACCTTTGGCGGTGATGTTTCACGGCTTAGAAGGCAGTAGCGAAAGCCATTACGCCCAATCATTCGCCAATGGGGCGGTGCGACATGGCTTTGATGCGGTGGTGGTGCATTATCGTGGCTGTGGCGGTGTCAAAAATCCGCACGAACACGACTACAACGCAGGCGACACAGCTGAAGTCCATCATGTGTTAAATGTTCTCAAACAGCGTTACGAACGTTTGGTCGCCATTGGCGTGTCGCTCGGTGGGAATATGCTTGGCAAATATATGGGCGAATATGGCGAGCGTGCGGTGTGCGATGGTGCGGTGGTTGCGTCTGCCCCTGTGGATTTGGCATCTTCGGCGGTATCTATGCACCGTTTTGTGGCTCGCCATCTCTATACGCCTTATTTGTTAAAATCCTTGCTTATCAAAGCTGAAGAAAAAATTAGCGAGCCTGACACTTTGGCAAAACTCAAAACTATCAAAACCTTGGATAAATTTGACGACCTTTACACCGCCCCACGCCATGGCTACGGCACAGGCGAAAACTACTACAAAACCGCCTCTGCCCTACCTGTGTTAAAAAATATCTGCAAACCGACCTTGATTATCACGGCAAAAGACGACCCATTTTTGGGAAAAATCGCCCATCAAAATGACATCTCTAGCCAAGTCCGCTTGTTATATAGTCAATGTGGCGGTCATATTGGCTTTTTACGATTTGACAAAAAAACCAAGCGTTTTGACAACACTTGGCTATCGGATACCGCTTTTGACTTTTTTAAATGGGTGGAAAAAGTTTAACGGCTAAAAAAAATTAATCCAAAAAATTGCCCACAACAGCGTTTGTATTTCTCACCACTTCCGCACGGACAAGGCGTTTTTTGGCTAATATTTAGCGGTACAGTTGGGTCAAGAAAATACCACTTTTGTTCGCTATCTTTACCAATTTTGACAAAAGTGGACAATTCATGATGGCAATCTGTCCCATCTGCCGTATGAAACAAGGCTTTAAACTCAACTTGGGCGTGGCGTTTGCCAAGTTTTGGCGTGTGTTTGACAACTTCCAGCCCTACCCAATCGGTTTGTTTTGCCCAGTCGCTAATCGCTTGCACGTCAAGCAAATGTTGCTCAAAAGGGGCTTGAAACCGCCTCTTGAAATCTAACCAAATCTACTTTATAATATCCAAATGAACAAATTAATTAGTATCAAGAAGCATCAAACAACTTGGCGTATCTATCTCAACATTAACGCAGAATGGGACAAAAGTGGCATGCTGTTGCCCAAAGAACGCCAAAAGGACACAGACGTTACGATAAGTACTAGAATG
>CAKMOY010000054.1 GCA_927911235.1 uncultured Moraxella sp. | reverse complement strand
CGACACAGTTACAAACGTTGGGCGTGCATACCTTGCGTGGCTAATAAAAAAGTTTTTAGACTGGGTAAAATTATCCGTGATTGGGCGGTGGTAATGCGTTGGTCATTTTGTCAGTTTATTCGGTTTATTTGGTTGTCAATTTTGGGTATTTTTTATTTTTTGGTGCGGTTTTTGCTTGGCAATTTTAACATACAAATGCTACTATCGCATGACAATTTTTTGTGCTTTTTGCAAAAAATTTTGCTTAAAAATATCGCCAAAAATTTATCAGCAAACATAAAAAACCAACTCACATAAGAATTGGGTTTTTTATTATTTTGTCTGTAATTTTAAATGATGAATTTAAAATTAGTTCATGCTTTGTGGTGCTAAAATTGTCATTTCTACACGGCGGTTAGCTTCGTATGAAGAACCAAATTGTGATGTTGCACCACGACCGTACGCACTGATACGCATTGGCGATACACCACGTTGTGCTAAGTAGCTCGCAACGGCTTGTGCACGATTTTCTGACAAAGTTTGGTTAAATGCTGGGTTGCCTTCAACTGACGCATAACCATTTACCACAACGTTTGATTGGTTGTATTGGCTGATGGTGCTTGCCATTTGGTTTAATGTGTTATAAAAAGCAGGTTTGATAGTTGCTTGTGCTACATCAAAAGTAATCGCTTCTGGAATAGCTAGGTTGATGTTGTTAGTAACTGGGTCTCTAGTTACTTCAATACCTGTGCCAGCAGTTTGTTGTCTTAGTTTGGCTTCTTGTTGTTGCATATAGTAGCCAACGCCAGCACCCAATGCCGCACCAATCGCTGCATCACGACCTGTTTTTCGCCACCAGTAGCCTTAGAAATAGCCGCACCGCCCAATGCACCGCCCAATGCACCCAATACCGCTTTGTTGTTTGCAACTGTACCCATTGTGCCGTTTGTGCTTGCACAACCTGTTAAGATAACACCTGATGCCAATGCAACTGATAATAATTTGGTACGCATGATAAATTCCTCATAAAAGTGAATGATAAATATAAAATCAATGCTCTTTTATTTATAAATGTTAAAAATTGACTTTATATCTGTTGCGATTATTATGCACCAATTTTGGCAAAATTGTGTAATAAATTGTCAATAGTTATGTAATATTTGGTTAAATTGTTACAAAATATTTTTAACATTGCCTATTTTTTTGTAACAAAATATTGGTTAAACTATGGTTTTATTTTTTAAATTTTAACAAATCATTGAGTTTTTTATGCCAAACGACCAAAGCCTACAACAAATCATCCGTTCTCGCCCAAAAATGCTATACGATTTTTTTATGATTGCATTTATCAGTTTGGACTTGTTAATTTTGACCATTGACAGTCTGTTGATGAGTAATTTTATGGCATATGTTGGCAATTGGGCAGGTTTTGGTGGTTGGCTGTTGCATTATCAAAGTAATATTCACCCACAATTAAAATTTGTCGGTGGCTTGTTTACCATGTTTTTGGTGGCAGAATTGATAGTGCGTTGGGGCATTGCCATTGTCAACAAAAGCCATTATCGTTGGTTCTTTTTTCCCTTTGTGCATTGGTATGAAGTGCTGGGCTGTTTTCCGCAGTTGCGTGCGTTACGCTTGCTTCGTGTGGTGGTGATTGGTTATCGTTTGCACAAAATTGGCAAACAAGTATTGCCAAAAAGTTGGTTAAAAACCTTAAAATTTTATTATCATGTGGTGTTAGAAGAGATTTCTGACCGTGTGATTATCATGGCGATTGACAATATTCGTGCCGAGCTTGCCAATACGGACGGGCATTTGGTACAAAATATCATTGACCGCCACCGAGATGAGATTGAAACGGTGATTATAGAGTTGTTGCAACAAGAAGTACCCCCCCTACTCCAAGCCACGCCAAACGCACCGCCTGCTTTTATCGTGCCGATTGCCGAACAAGTCAGCGTTGCGGTTGAACAAGCCATCACCCAAACGCCAGAATTGCACCGATTACTGCGGTTGATACCGATTGCAGGCGGTATGATTGAAGACCAAATCGTCAATATTAGCCAAAAAATTGGCAAAAATATCACGCTTAACACCGCTCAACATCTGACCCAAACTGATAATTTAAACCAAATTTATCACGAAATTGCCAAAGGCGTATCGCAAGTAGATACCACAAGCGAAACCTTAGAAAAACTGGTAAGTTCCATCATTCACGAAAGCCTGACCGCCATTGCCGAACAAGTCAAAATCCAGCAGTGGAAAGCCCACGCCAATTCGCCAGATTTGGTGCATTGATATTACATGAATGTTGCATGAATTTTGATAAGATTTTTTGGCAAAATTTTGTTAAAATTGAGCGTATTTTTTATTTTATAAACAACAAGGCAAATTATGACCGACACCGACAAAAGAAAACCAAAACAAAGAAAGCCAAGAAAATCAACAAGATAATGAAAAACCAACTATCCCAACAACTGTCAAACTGACAGGGCGTATGCTTAATTTTACCCGTTTACAATTGCAAGGCGATGAGATCGACAGCGTTTTAAACAAAGTTTCTGAAAAATTGGGTAAAAAATTAGACAGCAAATTGCTTGTGGTGGTGAGTTTTGACAGTGATATTAAATTGACAAAACTTTGGCAAGGCTTGTGGGACTTAGGATTACAACCGATTGGCATTATTCCAAAAAATGACGAGCAACAACAACAAGCTGTTGATAACAATATCGCTGTTTTTCCTACCGATGGACAACGCATTGATGGTAAAAGCAAAGGTGGCAAAAGCAAAAACGTGGTTGTCCAAAAATCATCTGACGAACCCCAAAAATCAGACAACAAGCCCAATGACAACACCGACAACAAACCTAATGAACAATCGGCTGAAGCCAATACCGAAACATCAGACAATCAAGAAAAACAAAGCGATTTAACAGCACAAACAACTGATATTTTGACGAATGAAAATCAAAATAACGATGAACCATCAAACAAACTGAACATCTCGCCAGATACCGATTACACCCAAAATGTGGAGGGCGACTTAGTTTATCATCAAATCGTCCGCTCTGGACAAAGCATTAACCATGTCGGTGGCGATGTGATTTTAACAAAAGGCATCAACGCAGGGGCGGAAGCCATCACCGACTACAGCCTACACATCTATGGCAAAGCCGAAGGGCGACTGGTCGCAGGGGCGACAGGCGACAAAAATGCACGAATTTTTTGTTTAAAATTTAATCCATCTTTGGTATCAGTTGCAGGGACGTATTGTTTGAAAGAAAACATTCCCACAGAGCTGTTGAACAAAGCGGTTGAAGTCAGTTTTGCTGATGAACAAGGCTTGGTGTTTAGTTTAATGGAATAAATCAAAATGTTGTGTTAAAATAGTAAAATTTTATTAAGATTTATTTAAAATGGAGTAAATAGCAGTGGCAAAAATTGTCGTGGTAACTTCTGGAAAAGGTGGTGTTGGTAAAACAACAACGAGTGCATCATTCGCAACTGGCTTGGCATTGCGTGGCTACAAAACCGTTGTCATTGATTTTGACGTAGGTTTGCGTAATCTTGACTTGATTATGGGCTGTGAAAACCGTATCGTGTATGACTTTGTTGATGTCATTACAGGCAATGCTCGTCTGTCGCAAGCCCTTGTTAAAGACAAACAACTCAACAACTTGTTTATCTTACCAGCGAGCCAAACTCGTGATAAAGACGCTTTGACCGATGAAGGCGTTGCCGAAGTGATTGAAGAGTTGTCAAAACAATTTGACTATATCGTTTGCGACTCGCCTGCAGGGATTGAGCGTGGAGCTCAACTTGCCATGTATCACGCTGATGAAGCAATTATCGTTACCAATCCTGAAATTTCATCAGTGCGAGATTCTGACCGTATTATCGGCATTTTGCAAAGCCGTACCAAAAAAGTAGAAGACGGCACAGGCACAGTGCGTGAGCATTTGGTGATTAACCGTTATAACGCCGAACGTGCCGAACGTGGCGAAATGATGGACATTAACAGTATTTCAAACGATATCTTAAAAGTGCCACTGTTGGGCGTGATTCCTGAAAGCGATAGCGTGCTAGAAGCGTCAAACCAAGGCGTGCCTGTGGTGCTAGACAAAGAATCTCGTGCAGGTCAATGTTATGATGACATGATTGCACGTTTTTTGGGTGAAGAACGTCCCTATCGCCATATTGACGTGAAAAAGAAAAGCTTCTTGCAACGTTGGTTTGGGGGCTAATCCATGAAAAAAAAGTTTTTGGAGTAGCCTATTTGGCACAGAACAAAAGTCAAAGAGTGCCAATACCGCAGCCGAACGTTTAAAGGTGATTGTCGCAAGCGAAAACCGTCTACAAGACCGCTTAACACCAGAACGCATTGAAAAAATGAAACGTGAAATTTTGGCAGTGGTGAATAATTATGTATCAGGCGTGCAGATTGATGATGTCAATGTGCAACATCATACCGAAGCCAATATGGAAGTGTTGGAACTTAATATCAGTTTGCCCGAACGCCGATAAATGTATCAAATCCACCATACAAAACCATAAAAAAGGGCATATACAAAACGCCCTTTTTTTAATTTTTTTTAACAATGTCAATTACAACATACGTTTTATCAAATTGTCTTTTTGGATAAATTGGTGGTACAACGCCCCAACAATATGCAATCCTGTAAAAGTCAATAACAATGTCCAAATCAGACCCTTATGAAACCCCATCAAACTGCGTGATAAATCTCGGTTCTCTGCCAAAAAGCTCGGAATTTCAAACAAACCAAAAAAATCCACACCATTACCACGCAACATTGTCGCACACCATGCTGTCAAAGGCATCGCCAAAATTAATACATATAATAATAAATGGGCTAAATGGGCAATTCCTGTTTGCCATTTTGGCATGGGCGTTGATGGTGGCACTTTTTTGAGTGTCATAGCACGGTTAATCAAACGAGCAATCACCCAAAATAACACGCTTAAACCAAAAGCTTTATGCAAAGTGATATAAGTGTCATCAACCGCATTTTCGTCCATTTGTATCATAACCCACGTGATGATGAGTAATAGCACACTGCCCCAGTGAAAAATACGAGTGACGACTGTCCATTTTGGGTTGGCAGTAGTTAACGGTTGCGGTCGTTCATGGTTGGAATATAGCGACATAATCTGATTTTCCTTTATTCGGCTCATTTGATTGAATGATAAGTTAATTTAACTTAAAGATAAAGGTTGTTATTATGCCACAAATTGACAATCATTAGCTATCTAAATCAACCAGAAAATGCGACATTTTATCCAAATCTGGAATCACACACATTTCATCGTCAAACATCACAGGTTGAAAAATATAGTCTTGTTCGGTTGGTTGATAGGCTGCCGGTTGATTACTCGCCAACTGTTCGGCTTGTCGTTGTTTTTGTAGGGCTTCTTGTTCTAGGATATGCGGATATTGCACGCTTAAAGTTTTACGATATGTCGTGTCATCAATATCTTTTAAATCAGAAATACGCACCGAATGAAAACTGACATCACCTTGAATTTGCAAGCCGACACGGTGTACATCGGTGATACTTTCTAATACTACGATAAATTCTGCTTGTTCACTTTTTTGGCGAATAAATGATATACAGAAACATCTTGACCACGCCACAAAAAGTTCCAAATACGGTCATGATAAGGCTCAATCGCCAAAATCAAATCCTGCGGTACAATCCAATCTGGTGCACCAATCACAGGAATTTTTGCAATGTTAAGCTGTCCTTTGGTTACACTTAACATACCAATGTGTTCATCTTGGGTTAAAATTTTAATCAGACTTTTTGCCATAAAGATGTCTCTTATTGTTTTGCCAATTTGTTAAAAATTTAGATTGGGTGCTTGATAGCTGTGTGGATTTGGGGCTAACAAAATCGGTCTGCCATCAGGCAAACAACGTCTTTTGCACAAGCTTACGAGGGCTTCTGCCAACTGTTTTGGCGAGGCAATATAATCCACCAATCCTGTGTTAATCATATGCTGTGGTTGGCTTTGGCATTCGCTACTTTCAAGGCTTTGTGCCCAAATCAGACTGCCGTTTCGTTTTACCAAAGTTGCAACATCGCTACCATCATCGCCCATACCCGAAAAAATAATACTCATAAAATGATTGCCAAATGCATTGCTACAACTGGTTAATAGTTGGCTAATAGATGGCTGATACGCCCCTTGCCAGCCTTGTTTTTGTAGAATAATACGTCCGTTAGAATCAAATACCACCGATTTTTCCACAGGTACAATCAAACATCTACCTGCCAACAATTTTTGGGTATTATAAATCACATCACAGCGCCAATTGTTTTGACGGGTCAAAATGCGTGGCAGTGTGGATAGGGTTTCGGCGTTAAAATGTTGTGCCAAAATCAACGCCAAAGGCAAATTATTGGGCAAATGGTCCAATAGTTCTTTGACTGCCATCGGTCCGCCCATAGAGGCACCGAGTAGTACCACATATTTCCACGTCAATACATCAGCAGATTTGCCACGATGTTGTATCAAGTCATCACGGTTTAGACTGTTTGCGATTTTTCTTTTTAGTTTTCTTTGCCATTTTTCGTAGGGTTGACCTGCGTTGATGTAAGGCGATGGCGTAAAGCCTATCAACACTGTTTTTGGTTTGATTTTGGCATCTATGTCAATTTGTTCTTCAAGATATTGAATAATTTCAAAATCTCTTTCGGTATCCACAAGCCACACATCAGCATAGGTGCTAAAATGTTTTTGCGAAAGTTGGTTAACACTGATACAGTCTACCACTTCCATGCCCCATGCCAAAATCGTATCACTAAACGCCATACGTTGCTGTTGGCTTTCAGCAATCACAATAAAGCGTAACGGCTGGTCTGTATCCTGCATGATAATATTTATTCCCTGTAATGATACTAGCTAACCGTTTTTTCATGAATCAATCTGGCAAGGGTATCTAACAAATCTTGCTCTTGGAAAGGTTTGCCTTTGTATTCGTTTACACCAATACTCATCGCACGTTCACGGTGTTTTTCACCTGTACGAGAGGTAATCATGATAATTGGAATGTTGCGCAAGCGTTCGTTATGGCGAACTTGGGCTGCCACTTCAAAACCGTCCATACGCGGCATTTCAATATCCAGCAACATAATGTCTGGTGTCAATTCTTGCAGTTTTTCTAGTGCGTCCACACCGTCGGTTGCAACTTGAGCTTCATAACCATTACGCTCCAACAGACGTGACGTTACTTTACGTACCGTTACCGAGTCATCAATGATTAAGACCACAGGCTTACGATTTGCATCTTTTGTGGCAGTTTTTTGACGGTCAATCTTAACAGTGGCAGTGGCGTTACGCATCAAGGCGATTAAATCAAGGATTAACATCACAGAACCATCACCCATAATCGTAGCCGCAGAAATCCCAGAAATGTGCGATAACTGTGGGCCTAGCGGTTTAACAACCACTTCAATACGAGAACCTGCAATGGCATCAACCTGCAATGCCATATTTTGTCCTGTTTCGGTACGAATGATAATTACAGGCACGCTGACAGGCTGTTGGCTTAGGGCTTCTAATGGGTCGCTACCATGCAAAATTTGGTTTAAATAACGCAAACGATAATCTTGCCCATCAATGTTTAAAGTTGTCGCATCAAGGCTGTGGAACTGATAAACCGTCTCTGTGTTAATACGCAATACACGCTCAATCTGTACCAATGGCACGGCATAATATTTATCACCTGCACGCACAACCAAAGCATCAGACACCGCAACGGTCAATGGCAAACGCATGGTGAAACGAGAACCTTTGCCCAGCTCAGAATCCACCAGTACCACGCCACCCAATTGTTTCACTTCGCTTTGTACCACGTCCATACCAACGCCACGACCTGAGATTTGCGAAACGGTTTTTGCGGTTGAAAGTCCTGCGTTAAAGATATATTGCATGATATCCAATGGTTTTAAACTGGTATCATCTTTGGCGATTAAGCCTTGTTCCACCGCTTTTTTACGCACTGCATCAACGTTAATGCCTTTACCATCGTCAGACAAGTGAATGACAATCTCACCGCCTTCACGTTGTACTTCTAAAGTAATCAGACCTGTACGAGATTTGCCCGCTTCAATACGCTCTTGCGATTTTTCAATACCATGGTCAACCGCATTACGGAGCATATGCTCAAGTGGTGATGTGATACGTTCTAGGATATTACGGTCAATCTCACCTTCATCATTTAAAATTCGCAATTCTACTGATTTGCCAAGTTCAGTCGCCGTTTGACGGACGATACGTTGTAAACGAGCGGTAATACGAGAAAATGGAACGGTTCTTGAATTCATCAAGCCTTCTTGCAAATCTGCCTGTGTACGAGACAGTTGCAATAACAAGTTTTCGGTATCACGAGTTTTATCCAACATGGTCGCTTTAATATCAACCAAATCCGATGCCGATTCTGACAAGGATTTTGACAATTGATTTAATGCCGAATATTGGTCCATCTCTAGCGGGTCAAAGTCCGCATCATCGCTGTGTTCATCAGCAATCTGTGCCAAAATCTGCACTTCAAGCTCAGTTTCCATTCGGCGTAACTGGTCGGCAAGACGTTGAACCGTAGAACCCATCTCTTCAATGGTATGGGTCAAACTTGACACGCCCATTTCAATACGGGCTCGGTTAATCGCCGATTCGCCTGACAAGTTAATCATACGCTCCATCAAACCTGCCGAGATACGCAGCATTTCAGCATTGAGATTGACCTGTTCTTGTTCTGTTTCAAAGTTGCTTTCCATAGATGGCATGACAGTCAAATCACGTTTATTGCCATCATCTTCTTGGTTTAAGCTACTTTTATAGATGTCAATTTGTTCAATTTGGCTTGCCAAAGATATGACTGGCACTTCTTTTAGACTATCAGGATTGTGTGAAAAGTCTTGTAACGCACGAATTAATGTGGTCGGTGTTTGTGGGTTGTATTTATTTTCAAGCACATAAAGCGAGCTTGCCAACCAGTCATGACACGATGCCAACAAATTGCCAATCATACGAGTGGCTGGCTTACGACGAGAACCTAACTCTTCATAGATAGTTTCCATTTCGTGGGCTAAGTTGGCAATCCCTTCCGCTCCGACCATTCTTGCACCGCCTTTGATGGTGTGCAATTCACGTTGCAAGGCTTGCAAAGCCGACAAGTTATTGGTATTACTACGGAATTCTTGTAAGTTTTGGCTACTGCTATCAATCAGTTCTTTGGCTTCTTCTAGGTACACGCCCAAAATATCTTCATCAGGCTCTTGACCCTGCCATGTTTCTAAACGGCGTTGCTCAAAGTTATTGATAATCTCTTGTACATACAATGGGTCAGCATTCCGATTGGCATTGGCTTCATCAGTTTCATCTACTTCATAAGCATTATCCGCTTCGTCCTGACGTACATCAACAATTAAAGGTACAGCAGGTACGACATCATGCGCTAACAATTTACCCGACAAAATTTGACTTAATTGTACGGTCAAATCATTGGCAAAAAATGACTGTTGATGTTGAATTGCATATTGCAATTGTGCATAAGTCGTTTCATGTACTTTTTGCATGACCAGCACGATATCAGGGTCGCTCGCCAATTTTTCAGACAACAAGGCATCATACATCAACTCAGCATATTTGGCTAAATTGGCAATACTGACAATCCCCACCATACTCGCACCACCTTTTAAAGTATGGTACTCTCGGCAAAGTTCTTTTAGAGCATCGGTATTGGTTAAGTTATTTTGCCATTGGTTAAAATTGCTTTGTAAACTCAATCTTAACTCTTGCGACTCGGCTAAGAAAATCTCTAACAGCTCAATATCAGTATCAATTTTTTCATATTGAATCGCATCCATTTCGGCTTGATATTGTTTGTCTGCCAATAATTGTTTAACGCCTTCAATAGATTGTTTGTCAACAAAGACATTCAAACCTGCTGCAATCGCATCAAACATCGCAATCAGCTGTGCGTGCAAATTAATCAAACCATTTAACAAAGCATCATCTTTGGTAAAATGTGGATAAATCGTCAGTTTGTGATAAGCCAACTGCAAGGTTTCGGCAATGCTCACATAGCTCAGACCGCCAATCGCATTGACAAGTTTTTCCGCTTGCGACTCCAGTAGCTGTGCATAGCTAACGATTTGAGTATCATCTTCACTGACAAAAATTTCTAGCAGTGAGTTATCCGCATCAATCAGTTCATCAATACCAAGCGTTAATAATTCACTCACGCTAATGGCATTTGCTGTATGCACATCACCAAACAATTGTTGATGATAATTTTCTAAGCTTTGTTGGTCATCATCATTAGTGCCACATTTGACAAATGATAGGCATTATTCAAATCATCTTGCAAATGGGCTTTGACTTGTTGTAATATTTCTAGTTGTTCGGCATTGAGTGCAATCTCTTTACGCAACAACTCACTTAGCCCATTTTCTAGCATTTCGCTCAATGCTTGCACTCTGGACAATTTAAAGATTGCTGCACCGCCACGCAAAGTATGAAAAGCTCTAACCAACTCATCAGTTACTTTTACTTGGTCTTGATTGGCATGGGTATTGATAAAGCTATCAATTTTTGTTGTCAATTCTTGTGCTTCTTCTAAAAACACCGTCATTGCAACTTTTTCATTGTCGTCTAATGATACATCATCAGTGTCATGTGTGGCAACAGTACTATCGGTGATACTGTCATCAATTTCGTCATCAAGAATTTTATCATCATCAATCTGCTGATTGTCATCAACATTAGCCGTTGGCGTTTTGGTATTTTCATCTGTTACGCTTTGGCTAACACTTCCACCCAACACTGACTGCATGGTTGTCGGATAATCAAAATTTGCACCTTGCTTTTTGGCATAGGCATTGGCAATCGCCGACCAAACTTTGATAATTTGCGGATAATCATTACGCCCTTGGGCAAAAATATCCACCAAAGCATGAAAATCTGCCAACACATCACCCACCAATGCAACCAAACCAGTTTCAGGCGTAATGGTATTGTCCATGACACGGTTAAGCATATTTTCAATAGACCATGCCAACTCACCAAGCTGATTTGCCCCAACCATACGCCCAGAGCCTTTTAAGGTGTGGAAACCACGTCTTAGCTCTTTTAAGGTTGTCATATCGCTTGGTTCGGCTTTCCATTCAGCATATAAAGGTTGAATGGTTTCTAATACTTCTTGTGCTTCTTCAATAAAGATTTCTTGGATATCTGGGTCAGATTCGCCATCTGCCACTTCATTTAACTCATCATAAGCTTGTTTGACAGGCTCTGGCAAATTATCAATCAACAAGCCATCAGTCGCCAATTTGTCAACGCTTTGCGTAGCAACCATTGGCGTGCTTTGCTCTGCATGATTGTCATCGCTGTCTGTGATAACCAATTGTTCAGTAAAATCTTGTTCGGTGAATTCAGGCTGTACAGCCACTTCCGCCACAGTCGGCTGTGTAGATACAGTGTTTGATTGCAGATTTAGACCTGTGTTAATTGGTTTACCTGCCAAAATATTATTGGCTTGTAAAACCGTAATTGCAGGGTCAAGGCTTGGTGCTTGCATTTGGGCAAAATCGTTCACCAAGGTTGGGATTTTTTGGCGAGTTTCGCCAATAAATTGTGCCAATTCATCACTGCTTGACAACGTGCCATCTAGCACACGGTTCAGCATATTTTCAACCGCCCAAGCCATTTCACCAATTTGGTACGCACCGACCATACGCCCAGAACCTTTTAAGGTATGAAAACCACGGCGGATTTCTTTTAAAGTTTTTAAATCACTCGGGTCAGCTTGCCATACAGGCAAGTTGCTATCCATCTCTTGCAAAACTTCATCAGCTTCTTCAATAAAAATTTCACGAATTTCTTCGTCCGCCATCTCAAAATCATCTGGCTTTAAGGCTTCTCTTACTTGAATTAACGCCTCTGACTCAGCGACTGGCATATTTTGCACAGACGCATTTGTAACGTTCTCTACATCAGTATCCGTGGCTTCATCGGCTTTGGTGATAGTTTCTACAATCTCTTGTGTATTCTGAGTTTCGTCAGGTTCATCATCAAAGACAATGTCATCATCGTCAAAAATAACATCATCATCAGATGACACATTTTCATCTGCTGATGTGAATGTTTCTGCCGTTGGCTGGGCAGTATCCACTTGATTTGCCTGCTGATTGGCGATTTTTTCACCCTCATCATCATAAATAACCGTATTATTCTCAAATACTTTATCACGAGATGGCAAAGCCGACTCCGACATCGGCATATCAATCAAGTTTTTCACCAACAAATTGGCACGATTTAACTGTGCTTGCGTTTGATCAAGCAATTCTTCGCTCACGCTTTGATGCGACAGATAATCCAAAAACAGCTCAAAACGTGCAATCATTTCTGCGATTGCGTCTGTTGCATCCCAGCTCAATACTGCTACATTTTTGCTAACAATACGGCTTAACAAAATGCGTAACTGTTCCGCCAACTCTTTTGGACGGTTTAGCCCAAGTAACCCAAATACTTGCACCATAGACACCAATTCGTCATTGACGTGCAAATGGGCTAAATCATGCAATTTTGTATATTCGTTAAATTGACATTTTACATTTTCTAAATAAATACGAGTTTGTCGCACCGCCTCATGCTCTGGGTCTGAAGCATAAGAAAAATGGTGCAAGCCAATCTGACTATCTAAAGTTTCGGCTGTTGACAACAATTGGCTGTACAAATCTTGCAACTGACGCTCAACCTGCCATGCCAAACTTGATGCCATATTGGCATCATCAATCATCATTTTACATCATTGATAATCACATCTAAATGATGTCCATAAAACATCCAACCACGATTGACCAAAGCTACCTTGACATTGTCTAAACTCGGCAAAATTGTAGCAGGTTCATAAACTTGATAAATCGCCTTTTCTAATTTTTCCAATACCTGACTAAACAAGGTGTCATTTTCAAACTTATCATTTAAATCAAGACTGTTTAACAACGCTTCTGCTGGCTCTGTTTTATTTCCCAAACGACTTAAATGTAACAAAATATCAACCGCCAAACGCCCTGTATCAAAGTCAGGCACTTTGTCTGTATTTTGCTGTAACAACGCCTCTAGGTTTGACAAAAAAATCACATACTGCTCTGGCGTTGGCTTGTCATTCAATGCCAAACTACCAAACCACAACGCCACCAAATGCCAAACTTGACGAAATGTCGCATTAAGTGGTGTCGCTGCTAAATAATTGGCAATTTTTGCCAAAGTTTCCAAACTTTTTACATCATTTTTTTGCTGTTGCAACAACTGCAAAGTACAATAACGCCAAAGTTTGGTTAAATGTTGGACATTGTCATCTTGCCAATCCTTGCTAATATTAGGCGTTGGCAATTTTGACAACAATGGCAAATATGCATCGGTATCTTGCGTATTATCCGCATGATAACCAATGATTTTTGATAAATCGGGTTTTGCCTGTCCGATTGATTCATATAAGAAACCAATACGGTCAACCACCCAAGGCTCGTGTATCTGTTGTTTTCTTTGTAATTGTTGGATTTCGTACTGTAACAAATGCACCGCTTGGATAATATTTTTTTTGGCAGTTTGACCATTTTCAAATACCGAACCATCGGCAATTTCACCTTTGGCAATCACATCAGAAACCTGCTCCAAAGCACCTGCCAATTCTGCCAACAAATATTGATTTGTCAACGTCAACGCACCGCTCACTTGGTGCAACGACTGCCCAAGCGACTCCCAGTCCATTGGCACATCATCACGATGTAACAGGTAATTTTGCTCATCAAAAATATCCTGCAACACCGGCATTAACCAATCCAAAGCTATTAAAGTACGTTGTTTACTCATACGATTCCTACCGTAACGATATATTTTTTAAAAAATTTTATGATGACTTATATCATCGTATCTGTTTTAACCAATCTGGTGCTGTCGGCTTACAAAACCATTGATTGCCGTCTGTGGCAATCGCACCAACTTTGTTGTCTGAAAACGTGTCAACTCTACCTGCACCCAGCAATAAC
>CAKMOY010000053.1 GCA_927911235.1 uncultured Moraxella sp. | reverse complement strand
CATTTTTATAAAGTTATCATGAATAACTGTAATATCAGCCCTGCAACTCGCCAATATCCGCCACGCTCAAAAACAACCCACGCACTTGTTTTAACAGTGCCAAACGGTTGTTTTTAAGATTAACATCATCGCTATTTACCATCACATTATCAAAAAATGCCGTTAAAGGCGTGGCTAGATTAGCCAGTTCGGTCAAAATCCCTTGATAATCGGCGTTTTCTTGTAACGGTTTGGTGGCGTTTTTGGCGTTTTGTACCACTTGATACAGCTCTTTTTCAGCTGTTTCGGTAAGCAGGTTCTCGTCCACGTTGTCGGCAACTTGCCCTTCTGCTTTTGCCAAATATTTGCCACACGCTTGTTTGCCTCGGCAAGACTTTGAGCCTGTGGCAACGCACGAAACGCTTGCACGGCACGAATACGCTCATCAAAATCCAGTGGCATATGCGGATTAATGGCTTGCACCGCCATAATGGTATCAACCGCCACGCCTTGCTCGGTGTACATCGCACGGTAGCGAGCGTTGATAAATTCCATCACATCGGTAAAAGTTTTGGCAAGATTGTCAATTTTGCCTTGATAATTTTTTAAGGCTTGTTCAATCAAACTCACCAAATTTAACGCCAATTTTTTCTCAATTAAAATTCGTAAAACACCTATGGACGCTCGTCTAAGGCTAAATGGGTCTTTTGAGCCTGTTGGGGCTTCACCAATGCCAAAAATCCCCACTAAAGTGTCAATGCGGTCAGCCAACGCCAATGCCGTGCCAATGTCGGTGGCGGGCAGTTTGTCGCCACTAAATTTTGGCAAATATTGCTCTTCAATGGCATCGGCAACGGCGGTCGGCTCGTTGTTTAGGCGTGCATAATATGTGCCTGCAATGCCTTGCAACTCTGGAAATTCGCCCACCAGCGTACTTGCCAAATCGCATTTTGACAGCACGCCTGCACGGGTTGCGTGTTCGACATTTGCCCCAATTTGCGTGGCAATAAAGGCAGATAATTTGGCGATACGCTCAGATTTTTCCCAAATTGTGCCAAGTTTTTCTTGAAAAACTCGGTTTTTAAGATTTTCGGTCAAGGCAAATAACGGCTGTTTTTGGTCTTGTAAAAAGAAAAATTCAGCATCGGCAAGGCGTGGACGCACCACTTTTTCATTACCTGCAATGACTTGGGCTTTGTCTTTGCTGTCAATGTTACTGATAAAAATAAAATACGGTTGCAATTTGCCGTCTTTGTCAGTTAAACAAAAATATTTTTGGTCGGCTTGCATTGTGCTAATAAGTGCTTCTTGTGGCACAGCCAAAAACCGCTCTTCAAAGCTCGCTCGCAGTGCCACAGGCAAGTCTACAAGGGCGGTTACTTCGTCTAGCAAATCTTGTGGCACAATGGCAACCGCTCCGACTTCGTCCGCCAATTTTTGCACTTGTTCTTGAATGGCTTGTTGGCGTTTGTCAAAATCGGCAATGACAAAGGCGTTTTGCAAAATGCTTTCGTAATTGTCCGCACGGTCAATATCGATAAAGTCTGGGGCGTGAAAACGGTGTCCACAAGTCTTATTAGCCGTGCTATGCCCTTGAATATTGGCATTAATGACTTGGTCGTCCGCCATCAGCACCACCCACTGCACAGGGCGGACAAATTCGCTACGCTCTGCCCCACTACGCATACGCTTAGCGATTGGCAACTCGTCCAATGCTTTTTGGAAAATGGCTGGCAGTAAGTCGCTCACAGCTTGCCCTTGTACGGTCAAATTATAGCCAATGTAGTCGCCTTTGTCGGTGCTAATGGTGATTAAATCATCCTTGCTAATGCCCAAGCCTTGAGCAAAGCCAAGTCCTGCTTTGGTCAGATTACCATCAGCGTCAAACGCACCTTTGACGGCAGGGCCTCGTTTTTGCTCCACACGGTCGGGCTGTTTGTCGCTAATGCCAAAAATCTGCACCGCCAAACGGCGCGGCGTGGCATAGCTTTTGATGTTGTCAAAGGTGATATTGGCATCGTTTAGCGATTTTTCGACACCGCTGTGCAAGGCATCACGCATTTGTTTTAGGTTTTTTTGGTGGCAACTCGGCAGTGCCTAATTCAAATAAAATGGTGGTCATAGGGTTCTCTTTACTTTACAATGAATGATTGTTTTGTAGCATATGCATAATAAGTTTAATCAAAGTTTCTTTTTGTTCTGGGGCGGATTCGGCAATCAATAAAGCCAACGCCGTCAAGCCTGTATCATTAATAATCGGCTCGCCTTTGGCATTAAACAAACGGTCATTTTTGTATAAAAAATCAACAAAACAAAAACGCCCCCACTGCGTTTATTACCATCGGCAAATGGGTGGTTTTTGATAACAAAATACAGCAAATGACTTGCCTTTGCCTCCACGCTTGGATAGGCAGGTTCGCCAAATACCGTCTGCTCCAAATTGCCCAATAACGCAGGCAAACCATCACCACGCTCTTTGGCAAACAGCTCGGTCGCCTCGCCTTTGGCAAGTAAATCCGCCTTTAAAACGGCCAAAGCCTTGCGTGCCTCGTCCACCGTTGACAATGTGCCACCGATTTGGCTTTTTGGCTCGCTCAATAAGCCTTCGTCATATTGTTGTAACCACAAAAAGGTCTGCGTATAACGGCTGACAATATCCACCAACCCACGCCCACTTTGTACGGTTAATTCGGACGATTGGGCAGTTTTTTGAATTAGGGCTAAGGCTTGTTCAGGCTCATGAGCGTTTTGTTCAAGGCGTTTTTGATTAATGCTATAACCTTGTAACAAATATTCTTTTAAACGAGCAGTCGCCCAAATACGAAATTGGGTCGCATTCTTAGATTTTACCCTATAGCCAACCGATATGATTGCATCTAAATTATAGTATTTAATCTTACGATTAACTTGGCGTTTACCTTCTTGACGAACTACCGAGAAATCCTCGGTAGTTGAATTTTCATCTAACTCATTTTCAGAGAAAATATTTTTTAAGTGCAAGCTAATATTGTCCGCACTTGTGTCAAAAAGCTCTGCCATTTGAACTTGCGACAGCCAAACGGTTTCGTTATCAAAACGCACTTCAACTTCCGTTATACCATTTTGGGCTTGGTAAATCTGAATTGGATTTGAGTTTTTTAACATTGTATCAACAGACAAAAATAACTGTGATTATAACAGAAATTACCCCCATAAAATACCCCAATCAGCACCGATTGGGGTATAAAAGTTAATTTTTGTAAAATTATGCCGATTGATTTTTTACAACCACTTGAGCGGTGATCGGTGTTTTGGGTTTTTCTTTGGTTGGGTGAGCGATAAAATTCACACCCAATAACAACAAGGTAACGCCCAAAATCGGACGAAGTTTTTTCTCAGGCAACTTACTGCTAACAAGCGTCCCGACAATCACCGCAGGAATTGCTCCAATTAACAAAAAGGTGAGCATATGAAAATCCACACTGCCTGTAAACAAATGCCCAAGCCCTGCCACGAGCGTCAAAAGCACCGCATGAACCACGTCCGAGCCGATAATACGAATCATAGGCAACTGCGGAAAAATTAACACCAACGCCATGACCCCAAACGCCCCAGCTCCCACCGATGACAGCGTTACCACCACGCCAAGCAACACGCCCATTAAGGCGAGCTTGTACTTTGGGATATGGACGGCTAAATGGTGAGTTTTGGCGGTTTTGCGATATTTGTCAAAAAAGGCTTCAATACGATTGCGAAAAATCAGCGACACGCCTGTTACCATGAGCATCGCCCCCAAAATCAGCGTCATGATGGTTTTGATGGCGTTGATGTTGCCGAGATAAGTGGCGACTAGGTAATTGGTGGCGATGGACGCAGGAATACTGCCGATGGCGATCCACAGCACGATTGACCAGACGACATTGGATTTTTTGAAATGGACGACACCACCAAAAAATTTTGAGATGGCGGCATAAAGTAGGTCTGTACCGACTGCGATATGCGGTTCAACTTTTAACAGCATGATGAGAATCGGTGTCATGAGCGAGCCACCGCCCACGCCTGTAACTCCCACGCAAAAGCCGACAAAGATACCTGCTAAGATAAAGTAAATGTCCATACGCCACTCTATTTTGGATTTTTTTTGAGAAAAGTTGCTAGAGTGGATATTTTAGTCGTGTTTTGTTATTCCGTCCTGTTTTGTTTTTTGATAAAGTTATGCGATAATAGAATATTTAAACCCAGTTTTCTAACTTTAATTGACGAATACGCTCAAATTCTTTGGTATCTAGTAAATACATAGTTAGCCTATTTCCTGTCTTATTTGTTCAATATCACTTTCACGTTCTAGCTTAAAATTTGGCTCAAAATCGTCTAATGCACGATACATTTGTTGCCAACCATTACCAAAATTTTATTTAGTAGATTGATTGGCAAAATAAGCAAGTAATGCAGATGTGATAATATCTTTTTCATCTTTACCACTTTCATGAGCCAAATCTTAAATAATTGGTGTAATTATGTTTGGTAATTCAATCATTACTTGCATATTCATTCTCCCACATTTATTCTTTATCCACTTTCGGCAACCATTTTTCCAACGCCTCCGCCTTATGTGCTTCATCGGCAAGCGGAAAGCCCAATTTCGCACGAGCTTCGGTATAGCTGACCGCAACTTTTCTTGCCAAAGTACGCACACGCAAAATAAAACGCTGACGCTCCGTTACCGAAATCGCCCCACGAGCGTCCAATAGATTAAAAGTATGACTGGCTTTCAACACCATTTCATACGCAGGCAACGGCAAATTGACTTCGACCAATTTATCCGCTTGTTGTTCATAAAAATCAAAGAGTTCAAACATTTTTGGCACATCGGCATATTCAAAATTATACGTTGATTGCTCCACTTCATTTTGGTGGAACACATCGCCATAAGTGACACGCCCAAATTCGCCGTCCGTCCACACCAAATCATACACACTGTCCACGCCTTGAATATACATGGCAAGACGCTCCAAGCCATAAGTAATCTCGCCTGTAACAGGGAAACACTCAATACCGCCCACCTGCTGAAAATAGGTAAACTGAGTAACTTCCATACCGTTTAACCACACTTCCCAGCCCAAGCCCCACGCACCAAGCGTTGGCGACTCCCAGTTGTCTTCCACAAAACGCACATCGTGGGTCAGTGTATCAATGCCAATGGCTTCAAGCGAACCCAAATACAGCTCTTGAATGTTGGCAGGGTTTGGCTTTAGCACCACTTGAAACTGATAATAGTGTTGCAAACGATTAGGGTTGTCGCCATAACGTCCATCGGTCGGACGGCGAGACGGCTGAACGTAGGCGGCGTTCCATTTTTCTGGCGTTAAGGCACGCAAAAAAGTGGCGGTGTGAAACGTCCCTGCCCCCACTTCCATATCATAAGGTTGCAAGACCACACAGCCTTTTTCTGCCCAGTAGTTTTGTAGGGTTAAAATCAAATCTTGAAAGGTTAGCATAACTTTTTCTCTAAAATGTGGTTAAAAATTTGCTTATTATAACCATTTATCACCCCAAATAGCCAAAACTTTGTCATTTTTTTCACAATTTTTTCTCAAAAATCAAAAAAATTTAGGTTTTTTACCAAGTTACAAAATACACGACAATCGTTGTCGTATTATTGCAGAGACTGTCTTTTATTTTTAACAAAAAACACCCATAATATAGTCATGTGTTGTATAGATATATTTTTTTATTGAATTAAGATTTTTTAAACGTTTTTAAACTTTTTAACACAAAGGAGATAACTTATGTCTATCTTGTTATCGGTGGTTTTGGCGGTGAGTTTATTTGGCGTGGTAGCGTTGGCATTCAGCAATTATCGTTATTTGTTGGGTTATTTGCGTTGGGATTTTTATGTTGTTTTT
>CAKMOY010000052.1 GCA_927911235.1 uncultured Moraxella sp. | reverse complement strand
TTGGGCGGGTTCTAAATATGCCAAAATTTTTTGACGGCTTGTTTGTTTTTGCGATAGGTTGCTTGTTTTTTGTTTTGATAAAATAGCGGTGCGACAAACTCGGTCAAATATCGCAAAGTTTTTAAATCTTTGCGGATTTGGTGTTGACTGTCGGTATCCAACTCGGCAAATTTTTCGCTGTTTTTACGTACTTTTTCAAACCATTTATTTAACTTTTGTTTGGCAATTTGTTTTGCTTTTGCCTTATCCATTTTATCCGTCATTGGCAAATGGGTAAAATTTATCAAATCCAATAACAATAATTGAAAATCGCTATCTTTGACCGCTTCCACAGGCAAAACCGCCACATCAAGCGACCAATGAATCGGCGCTGCGTTGTGCTGTTGTAGCATGGGCTGCGTTTTGGTCTGTAAAATCTGTTTATCCCGATATTCGCCAAGCTGTGCAAAGGTGCGTTTGAGTGTGGTTTGCCACGCGGGATTGATATGCGAATTGTCAAAAACTTTGAACACCGTTCGCAAACGGCGAATACCAACACGTAGCTGATGGATATGCTCGGCATTTTGACTACCGTTGGCAATCGCTGTGGCATTTGGCAAAATCTGCGACAAACAATGATGAACAATTTTTTGCAAAAATGCCAATTCGCCAATATGTTTGTCAAATTGTAACGCTGTCAAATCGGCTTTTACAGGGTCAATATGTTGTTTTTTGGCTAATAACAAACTGCCACGATGGGCCTTGGTAACGGTGGAAAGATACAGTTTTTGAGATATGCACCACGATTTTGTGATGTCTATCAAATCGGCAACTTCACCCGTTATCAGCTCAAACTCAAGCTCATGAATGGGATAGCTGTCTTTGGGGGCTTTGCCAATGGCGACCTTGCCAATATCATACGCCACTTCAATTTGGCTATTATTTTTTTTGATAATCCGATAAATCCGCTCAATATCGGTAAAATATCGCACTTGCAAAGTTTGATTGAGTATATCAATCGGCATAATCTTCGTTAGCTGTGCGATGACGGTTAGGTTGGTGATATGGGCTAAGTCGGGTTTTAAAGTAGTTACGTCAATTTGTGTCGGTGTTTGACGAATTGGCAACACAGTATTTAATTCAATACGTTTGGCAATGCCATCGCCATGCGTTTTTAGGGTTTGCACCCATTGCCCATTTTCATAGCGGATACGCAAAGCAATTCCCTGCTTTGCCAAAAGATTGTCCGCTGTGTCAAAATAATACGCCGACAGCCGTTGTTTTTTGGCGGTGGTGGTGTTGATTTGTTGTAAAGTGCTGGCTTGATAATGGCTGGGAACGTTAAATTTAAGCTCTATTTCGTGCATGGGAATTTCCTTTGCAATTTTTTAAATAATATTTATCATACCACAGTCAAATTTTTTTTGGTATTAGCAATCGTTATCATGTTATCAATTTTCACTTTATTGCTTAGGCTAAATATGCTAACATGATAAAACTTATAAAAAAATAAGGACTTCGCCATGTCGCACCGCTCTGCCCCATTTGTCGTCCCCAGTTTGTTTGGTGATGACGATCAGCCACTTGATGAAAAATCCACAAAAAAACAAATAAAAGTTTTATTATCAACTTTGCTCGCCGATATTGCTCAATTTCGCGATGATTATTTTCCACCGCCGATTTTGGAACAAATCCAAGATATGCCGATTTATGCAGGCAATATGGACGAAGTCAAACACTATGAACAGCAGTGGCAAGGCTTGATTGAGCGTGCCAAAGGCTTTTATCCGTCTGCCTACTTGCCACCTGATTTTTTGCCATTGCCAGCAAGTCTTGAAATTCCGCAGTTTATTTATCATGTACAAAAATTGCATTTGACACGCACAAAGGCAAAAGAGTCAAAAAGTTTTGGCTCAGTCGGTGCGTTGATTGCCAAATGTGGCGAGTATCAGACGCATGAAGTGCTGGCGATGGAGCAGGCATTAGCAAAAAATCCCAATGCCAAATTGGTCGCTCATCGTGAATTTATTGATTTGCGTGCGTATGTTTTTTGCCGTGATGCTAAAGGCGAAATGTTAGAGCCACAGCGAGTTCGCTTTTATCGGACGGGGTTGATTGTGCATAAGTTGCCAAATTTTAAGTTGGTGGACAGTCGGCAAACGCCCCGCAAAAAACGCAATGATGCGTATAACAATCTGATTGCGAATAATGATGTGTGGAAAATTTTTGTAAAATATTAAAGGACACACCATGCTAACCTTGGTCGCCAACATGACAAACAGTTTATTGGTTGAAGTTACCATTTTCTTGGCACGGCAATTGTAATTATTCCGCTTGCCAAACGCTTTGGCATTGCCACCGTTTTAGGTTATCTTTTTACAGGTTTATTGCTAGGTCCTAGTTTTTTAAAATCACGCAAATCCTGACCGATTTGTTGCATTTTTCTTGAATTTTGGCGTTGGTGCTGTTGCTGTTTTATCATTGGGCTTGAGCTACAACCATCACGACTTTGGACGCTTAGACACGCCATTTTTGTGCTGGGTGGTTTGCAAGTGCTGGTAACTGGCGTGGTGCTAATGCTTATCACGCATTTTTTGTTTGGCATTCGTCTATCTAGCGGTTTTGTCGTTGGTTTTGGTTTGGCATTGTCGTCCACCGCTTTTGTGTTGCAACTTTTGACCGAAAAACAACAACTCACCGCCACGCACGGACAAAAAGCCTTTACCATTTTGCTGTTTCAAGACATTGCCGTCATTCCCTTGCTTGCGATTTTGCCGTTTTTGTCAGGCGTGCAAAATCAACATTATGACTGGATTTATTTTGCCAAAGTGCTGGCGATTTTTTTAGGATTGATTGTTGCCAGTCGTCATGTGGTGCGTCCGTTTTTTAAATTTGTGGCATCAAGCGGAGCAACCGAACTGCTCACGGCAGTGGCGTTATTTATCGTGCTTGGCGTATCCATTTTGATGGAATATGTCGGCTTGTCTATGGCATTGGGGGCGTTTTTGACAGGCGTTTTGCTTGCTGACAGTGAATATCGCCATGAGTTAGAAGCGAGCATTGAGCCGTTTAAAGGCTTGCTGTTGGGCTTGTTTTTTATGTCGGTGGGCATGATGACCGATGTTAAGCTCATTTTGGCAAAACCTGCCATCATCATTGGCGGTGCGTTGGCATTGATGGTAGTCAAATTTGTCATTTTAACGCTCATTGCCAAAGCCCTAAACCACCGCACACCAACAAGCATTCGACTTGGGACGACTTTGGCTCAAGGCGGTGAGTTTGCCTTTGTGCTGTTTAGCGTGGCTCAAAACCAAAATCTGTTAAGCAGTACCGAGCATAATGTGCTAAATTTGATTGTTACCACGTCTATGGCATTGACCCCTTTGGCGTTTTTGTTGCTTGAAAAAATCGGTGAACCAATGTTTTCCAAAGCCACGCCAAAACGAGAATATGACAACATTCCAAATCACGCCCACCCTGTGATTTTGGCAGGTTTTGGGCGTATGGGGCAAATCATTGGACGAGTGCTAAGAATGCACAACATTGAATTTACCGCCATTGACAAATCGGCAAACCAAGTGGACTTTGTGCGAAAATTTGGCAATCAAGTGTATTATGGCGACCCCAAAAACCCCGAAGTATTGCGAGCGTCAGGCATTGCCAATGCCAAATTGTTTGTTTTGACCATTGGTAATATTGAGCATTCCATTTTGGTAGCGGATTACGTCAAACGCAATTATCCTGATTTGCCAATTTTGGCACGAGCAACCAACCGTGAGCATTATCACCGTCTGCGAGATGTGGGTGTGCGTTATATTTGGCGAGAAACCTATTTGTCCGCCCTTGATATGTCCAGAGAGTCTTTACAAAAAATTGGGGGTTTAGCGATGACGTTGCCAAAAAAAGCGTGGAGATGTTTAGGACTTATGACGATGAACTCATTGAACGCCAGCACGCCATTTATCAAGACGAACTGCAAATGATTGCCTCGGCAAAATCAGCAGTGGCGGAGCTTGAAAGTCTGTTTGACAGTGATATGAATGAATCACACAAAGAAAAACTCAACCCATAAAAAATATTGTGAAACTAGGAAATATTGTGAAACAACCCCAACAATTTGACCCAAAAAATTCCTTTGGCAAAAGTTTTAATGACAATCTAAAAACCATACAATCCACACAAAAACCGTTGTCAATTCCCAAAAATATGCCAACGGTAAGTCAAATTCACAAAACACGCCAGTCTAGCCAAACCACCAAAAAAACCTTTTCAATGGCAATTTTTATTACCAAAACTATTGGGGCATTTGGCTGATATTTTTGGTGTTTTTGCCACTCATTATTTGCTTAAATATCAATTTAAAATCGGTAAAAATTTGGGAAAATTGATTTTTAAAACAGTAAAACGCCGTCAAAATGACACACTTGTCAATTTAAAGCTCGCCTTTCCCCAAAAAACTGACGAAGAACGCTACCAAATGGCAGAACAAGTGTTTATCAATGCAGGCGTGGGTTTGTTTGAAAGTCTATGTGCGTGGTTTCGCCCAGATATTTTTACCAGACAAGTTACCGTATCGGGTTTGCAACACGTTATCAACGCCCAAAACCTCAACCAATCCGTGATGTTATTGGGGGCACATTATACCATGTTGGACTTAGGCGGTCGCTTGGCAAGTATGTTTATTCCTGTGGATATCGTTTATCGTCCGCAAAATAATGCATTGCTTGAGTGGTTTATTTATAATGCTCGCACTCGTATTTTTAATGAACAAATTGCTCATCAAGATATGCGAAAATTAACCAAAAATATCAAAAATAAACACATCATTGGTACACGCCAGACCAAGATTTTGGCTTAAAACAAGGCGTAATGGCAGATTTTTTTGGCGTGTCGGCTGCTACTTTAACCGCTCAACGCCGATTGATAAGGTTGGCGGATAAACAAAATCCATCGGCAGTAATTGCCATTCATTTTTATCGTGAAACGCCTGTGGATATGCCAAACGGTCGCCGTCCGCATTATCATATTCAGTTTACACCTATGCTTGATAACTACCCAAGTGACGATGAAATTGCTGATGCCAATCGTGTTAATGCCTTGTTAGAACGTCTAATTCGCACTGACCCAACGCAATATATGTGGTTTCACAGACGCTTTAAAACCCAGCCGACTGGGATTAATTATTATCAATCTTCCTAAAAATTTGATATAATATCAAAATTTTTAATCAATACAAATAATGAGAATTTTTATGACAGAAGCAATCAAAAAACGCATTTTAACAGGCATTACCACATCAGGAATTCCACATCTTGGCAACTATGTGGGTGCAATTCGCCCTGCCATTCAATCGGTACAAAATAACGATGATGACGCATTTTTCTTTTTGGCGGATTTGCACGCCTTGATTAAATGCCAAGACGCAGATGCCGTCCACGCCAGTACCAAAGCGATTACCGCAACTTGGCTTGCTTGCGGACTTGACCCAGAGCGAGTAACTTTTTATCGCCAATCGGACGTGGTGGAAATTCCAGAGCTTGCGTGGGTGCTTAACTGCAACTGTGCCAAAGGCTTGATGAACCGAGCACATGCCTACAAAGCCCAAGTAGATATTAACACGGCAACGCCTGACACCGACCCAGATTTTGGCATTTCAATGGGCTTATTTAGCTATCCTGTGCTAATGGCGGCGGATATTTTGATGTTTAACGCTACCCACGTCCCTGTTGGCAAGGACCAAATTCAACACATTGAAATGGCTCGTGATATTGCAGGTACGTTTAATTTTAAATATAGCAAAGAAAATCCGATGTTTGTGTTGCCAGAAGCGATGGTTGATGAAGATACTCCACTTTTGACAGGGCTTGACGGTCGCAAAATGTCAAAAAGTTATGGCAATACTATTCCGCTTTTTGGTGATGACCCACAAGTGGACGGCGAAAAGGCGTTGAAAAAGGCGATTGCTCGTATCGTTACCAATTCGCAATTGCCAGAAGAACCAAAAAATCCAGACGAAAGCACGATTTTTGAGATTTATAAAGCGTTTGCCACACCTGCCGAACTTGAACAAATGCGTCAGCGTTTTGCGACAGGGATTGGTTGGGGTGAAGCGAAAGATATTTTATTTGATAAAATCAATGGCGAAATCGCACCGTTTCGTGAGCGTTACAATCACTTGATGGCAAATCCAAAAGAGATGGAAGAGATTTTGCAAATGGGGGCGGAAAAAGCTCGCAGAGAAAGCCGAAAACGCATGGAAAAAGTGCGTAAAGCTGTGGGGATTAAACCCTTGGCGAAGTTGAAAAAATAATTTTAGAGAATAAAACAATGCCAATTATCAGCTATTTTGGAATGTTATTTGAATGGCATGATACCAAGTTTGAATTGGTCAATGTCGAACGTGGTTATAGCTTGGAAGAAATCGCCAGTGTTTTTGATGATGATAAGAAGATATGATAATGCAAGACGCACAAGACGTTATTAACCATTATGAAAACTTTGATTTTAGCAATGCCAAAGAAGTTGAGCCAAATTTTATCAAAGAATTACGCAAACGTAAGGCGGATTTTTTGGAAAGTCAAAAAATTTTAGGACTTGATGAAGAAGTCTTAACTTGGCTAAGCCAACAAGATAATAACACCAAACAGGCAGTTAATGGCTTTATTAAAAGCCTTATCCAATAGCAAAAAAACAAATTATATATCTTTGTCAAGCAAATTATTGTATAATGGCAAACACAGTGTACCGACAGACGGAAAAACACTGCCTATACATTGCAAACAGAGGAGTTCTGCTATGCACCACATTACTCAGACGAGCTTACGCAGTCTGCTAAAGACGTGTGTCTATTTACCACTAATTATTGCCTTGACTGGCATTTTTTCCACTAACTTATCCTCCACTATCCAAAGTCAATTTATTTTTGGCATTCCCTTAATTTTATGGGTTTGGTTACTTTTCTCTGTGCTGATTTGTCTGTTAGCCGTGATTTTTGGCTCACGTTTGACATTTGATGATAATGATGATTTTGGCAATAAAACGCCTATCATTCACAACAAACAGAAAAACCAAAATTTCATCAATCAAGGAGAAAACGCTAATGTTTCAAAATGATAAACAATTATTAGTTATCCTTGTTTTGACAATTTATTTACTTTTTTTGGCAGGGGTGGCTTGGATAACCGCAAAAAAATCCAGTAACAATCGTGAATATCTGTTCGGTACAGGGTTTGGCTCTGTGCTGTCTTTATTTGGCATATCTGCTAGTTTATTTAGTTCGTTTACCTTACAGGGTATGCCAGAGTTTTTCAAAAACCATGGGATTGGGGCTTGGGTATTTTTGGGTATTACTGATGTCTGTTTGGCAACATTACTGCTGTATTTTGGCTTAAAAATGCGAAAATTTAGCCGTTTGTTGGCCCATAAAAATCAAGGATTTGCCACCAATAATCTGACAGAGTGGTTAAAACAAAGCCAAATGCCAAAGTGGGTGATTTTGTTTTTTGTGGTCGCATCAACGATTTTTATGATTCCTTATATTACCATTGGCATTAAAGGTTCAGCGGTGTTGTTACAAAATGCCGTGCCTTTGGGTGAAAATTATTTTATTTGGTCGGTGATTATTGTGCTGATGATGCTTGGTTATTCATGGTTTGGCGGTATTCGTGCGGTGTTTATCACGGACGTGGTGCAGGGTGTTATTTTGATGTTTGCAATTTGGGCGGTTGCTGTATTTGCTATTCAAGGGGCGAATGGCATTACCGCATTATTTAGTGATATTCAACAGATTGAACCAAAATTATTATCCGCTCCCGGCCCTGTTGGTTTGATTAATTGGCAATTTTTGTTGGTCAGTTTTATTTCCATTGTGACCATTCCTTATGTACAACCACAAATGACCACACGGATTTTTGTTGCAAAAAATGACAGGGCGTTTACCCGTTCGACTATGGGTCTGGCGGTGTTTGCACTTTTGGTGATTTTACCAACGTTGTTTGTCGGTTTGCGAGCTGTACAATTGCAACACGAAATGGGTAATATCACAGGCGATTTTTTGCTAAACCTTATCAGCCATGATGCCCCTGCCATATTTTTTGCTATATTTATTGTGGGCGTTTTGGCATCGAATATGTCCACCACCGATAGCCAACTGTTGGCAATTGGCACAGAATGGCGGTCAGCCATGCTAACAGAAGACATTCAAGCCAATGCTACTGCCAAATCTGGCGTTAAAACCGTTGGGCTAATCGTGGCAATCTTGGCGTTATTATTGGCACAAACGTCATTTCAATCGTTGATTTTGTTTGCGATTAATTCATTCATTGCGACATCTTTATTATTGCCGATTGTGGTGGCGGTAACCTATCAATCATCAAAAATTCGACTTGTGTTGTCTATTATTTCGGTCGTTACGGTGTGCATTTTTTCCTTGTCTATGTTTAATATTGTGCCAAAAATGATTGTTGGCTATCGTATCGAGTTATTCCTTTATGCTATAACTGGCTTTTGTTTGTTATTAACCTTTATTAAGGAAAAAAAGTAACCTTATGTCGTCAATGTTATTTTGGAGCATGATAAAACCTTTATTATGGCTTTTACCCATTTTTATTATCATTGCAATTTTAAAATCGCCTATGTTCAAAGGCTGGTTTGGCGAAAAATTGGTTGAAAAAGTCGCCAATCATAAACTATCCAATGATATTTATCATGATTTTCAAAATGTTACCTTACCAACGGATAACGGCACAACCCAAATTGACCATATTTATGTATCTGAATTTGGCATTTTTGTGGTAGAAACCAAAAATTATAAAGGTTGGATTTATGGTAAAATCAAAGATGCCAAATGGACGCAAAAATATTTATGGCAAAAAACACTATTTCCAAAATCCATTACGCCAAAATTATAAACATATCAAAACTTTAGAGCATTTATTCGGATTAACAAGCGATAATTTTCATTCTGTGATTGTATTTACAGGTGATTGTGAATTAAAAAGTAATTTTCCGCCAAATATTTGTCGTTTAGGAAATTTTACCAATTACATTTTATCATTTAACGAACCCAAACTTGATAAAAATCAAATTAATCAGATTTGTCAATTATTAGCCGAAAATCGTCTTGAAGATACATTTGAAACTCGCCAACACCATATCCAAAACCTAAAAAACCAACATCGCCCATGACCGATTTAGCCATTCGCATTTTTGAAACGCCTATCCAAAGCCTACCCGAAGACCTATACATACCACCAGAAGCTTTTGCTATTTGGCTTGAGCAGTTTGAAGGACCTTTGGACTTTTTGCTCTACCTTGTCAAGAAAAACAACTTTGACATTACCACCACCGCTATTTTGCCGATTACCGAACAATATTTAACTTATATCAAAGAATTGGATGGACAGCATTTTGAATTGGCAGGCGATTATCTGCTGATGGCAAGTACCTTAATCGCCATTAAAAGCGAACTGTTGCTACCCACGCCAGAGCTACCAACGGACGAGAAAAATCCGACCAAACAACTGATTCAACGCTTAGAAGAATACGCCCAAATCAAAGAAGCCAGTCGCCGACTAGATAACCTAATTCGCTTAGAGCGTGATGTATTTTTGGCGTTTGCTAGTTTGCCAAATGCCGATGTACTCGCTAAGGAAATACCGCCCTACCCTGCGACCTTGCTTGCCGATAGTTTGATAAAAATGCAACTCAAACCTGACTATCAAATGCACCACGTCAAAGCCGACAGCGTGCCATTGGCGGATAGAATGGCGAGCATTAGCCGAATTTTGGCAAGTCGTGGACGAGGCTCATTTCATGAGATTTTGGACAAATCACAAGGAAAATTGGGCGTGGTGGTGAGTTTTGTGGCGATTTTGGAATTGGCAAAACAGCGTTTGATTGATTTTGTATTTGATGAAAATAATCATGTTGATATGGATAATTTAACATTGGTTGGACGAATTAAAAAAACCCTAAAGAACTTAGGGGTTTTTTTATCAATACTCGCTATTTCTTTTGTTCTTCTGCTTGTGCTTGCTGGTCGGATTCTAACTGGGCTTTTTTATCCAATACTTGTTCAGCAAGTAGGTTAAAACGCTCCCCTGTGGCTTTAATGCCCCAAACCAACTCAACAAACGCTCGGTTATTTAGTAGTGGTTCATCTTCAATGATAATCCAGTAGCCTTGATTGTTAATCCACAAGAAAATAAAACTGGTGTTTGGCATGAGCATATCAATGGTTGAAAAGAATGAGATGGCATGACCATGCACTGCCCAACCACGTTGCTGTTGACGTTTTAAGAAATCAAAGAAATCCGCTGCCGCCACACACAAAGTATCGGCTTCTTGTTGGGTAAAGCCCATTTTTGCCAAACAAAACCCTTCATCAGAACCAATCGCCACACGGCGAGAACCCGACAAACTTGCCGACACATAACGCAAAAAGTCATCAAGCTGTACGTGCGGTGCGATAATCGCCTTATCTACTACTTCTACCCAGCCTTCTTCAATAAACATATCTAGCCAAATTTCGCTATAACGCTCGACCCATTCGTGGGCGGTCATGGTTTGTTCTGGTGCAAGCATGGCTTGCAATGCCAGTTGTTGCTCTGATGGTTCTACTTGTGAAAAACCATGCAATACCCCTTCTGGGGTTAAAATCACATAGTTTGTCGTTGGTTCGTTGACATTTGCCATGATAATTCCTTGAAATTTTCAAAAATTTGTACGATTTTATCGTAATTTGTGTAAAATAAAAAGTAGGTTACGATAAATGGTTATAAAAAATTAACAAAAGTTTGTTTTTAACTGTTTTAGCATTACATGATGGAATAAATGAGTACGCTTACCAGTTGCGACATTTGCTCTTTCTCTCTGGCATCAACCACAATCACATTGGCAGGGATATTCATTTTTACCAGTTCATCTGTTAAGCGTTGGTGCAAGTCCCAAGGCATATTTTCTGCATGAGTTACGCCCACAATCATCGCACTGCTATGGATTAGTGGCAAAAAACTTTCCATATAATCTTTCATGTCTTGCACAGGGTCTGGGTTGGTTGCATTGATTAATAAAATTAAACCCAACGCATTTTCGCTTAAAATTCCCACATAAAATCAAAACGTTTTTGCCCCGGTGTGCCATACAGTCGCACCTGCTCGCCTGTTGGCAGCTTCATGATGCCATAATCCATCGCAACGGTCGTGGTTTTTTTCATCATTTTGACATCATCACTGGCAAGCTCTTCGGTAGTTACCACTTCTTTATCAGATAAGGAACGAATGGCTTGCGTTTTTCCTGCACCGACAGGTCCTGCAAAAATAATTTTGTACGTATCATTCGTTGTTATAGACATTATTTTATCCTAAAATTTACCAAATATATTTTTATTTATGTTGCTACATTTACGATTAAACACCCAAGCGACTTAATAAGCGTTTTAAAAATCCCGTTTTTTGTGCTTTTTGAATGCCTGTATTGTTCGTTGTATCTACTTTATTAGCGACTGTTGATGCGGTTGTTGCATTGGCACTTTGCACCAAGATATCTTTATTAATGTTATTTGACATAGCCAATAAAATCAAAATTTGGTTGACTTGTGCATTGGTCAGTTGTGGAAATAGTGTGCCAAAATCCACTAAACTTCTGGCTCTACCCAAGCAACTTGCAATCAAAGGAGTTAGGTAGTTTGGTGTAAATTTTATCCCTGCAAAATTTGGCATATAGCGAGCTTCAAATTTGAGATGGTGTGACTGTCCAAAGGCATTACGATTGACTTGCATCATCTCAAGCCCAATAAACCAGACCACTTGTGCCAGTGTGTATTGTTTTGCACCTGCGGCGAGTTGGCTTGCAGTTTTTTGCCGAAAACTGCTGGCATCCATTTGTACAAACACAATGTTTTCGTTTCGCACTCCTGCACCGACCATAAAGTTATCACTAATTCGCTCTAAGCTTGCGGTAATAATGCTTTTATCAATTGGGTTTAAATACATTTGATAATTGTTAATCGTAACGCTATTAAAATCATTCACACTTTGTAAACGTTTAATAAAATGAAAAAACTGTTGTTCATTAATTTCAGGAAATGCACGGATTAACACATCAAAAATTGCTTTAATATCGTCATTATTTGCTTTTACTGGGGAAATATTCGCCGTAGTGTTCACATCAATCACAGGCTCTTCTTTGGGTGGTTTTTGAGTTGCTACAGGTGGTTTTTGTATATTTGGTTCATATGTATTGGGCTTAAGTGGTTGTACGGTAACATTGCTTAATACTTTTTTTACTCGCTCTGTCATCTGTTGGCGATTATAAGGCACAGTCAACCACTCATACTCCACCAAAGATACAGGCACAACGCTATTTTGACGACTGACAAATAAAATTGGTTTGCCACGTGTATAAATTTCAAGATTTTTTGCAATATTTTTATCACTTAAATCCAGACCAGCCCCTTCAAAATCAATAATAAAAACGTCATTTTTATGATGCTCTTCTGTCAATACAGGCAATGATAATGGGCTATCGTTCAAATGCCGAATAATGGTATCCACATAAATATCTTTAAAAGTCATTTCAACAAAAATTTGAATTACATTGGCATTGGTTTCTGTAAAGCCAATCAAAAGTAAATTTGCCATATAATTTTTTTCCTACTAAACTCAAAATTTACCAAAAATAAAAAATCATACCATCTGCTAATTTTTAAGCGTTTGATGTTTCGTTATTTTCGTTATCTTGTGGCTCGTTGATTTTCTCATCACTTGAATCATCATTAAGATGTTGCGTATGTTGAATTTTTTCTTCAAAGGCATGGCGAGTTTGCGTCCAACCTTCATTAAACTGCCATTTATTTTTTGACAACTCCCACCAAACAATAGAAAATGCCAAACGGTCATCACACGCCAAGCAATGTTTAAAGAACTCTTGTTCAATTTGAACAATTTCTTCGCCAACCTCTTCTGGGTCATCATCAAATTCGGCTTTTAGCTCTAGCAATGCAGACACGACAATATCCGCCACCGTTCGTGAGTCATCAGGCGAAATAAACATTTGGTTTTCAAATACACCCATAGACGGCGACACCAACACACTCCAACGAGTTGCCAAATTGCTACTTTCTAACACATAGGCTTTTATTAAAAATGCACTGTTCAAAGCCTTCAATCACTTTTGGGTTTAATTTTTCTTTGACTTGGGATAACATTCGTTCACCAAAATACGGCACATCATACCAACAGCCAAAAAACATATCCGCCAACGCACCTTGTAATGGTTCTTTTTCATCAAGCTCCATCGCTGTCATGATACGACTGGTGTGCAAGTCCATATTCATCGGTTGCGTCATAACTTGACGGCTGTAACGGCGATAATTTAGCCAATGTTTGTTTTGTTTTTTATGGGTATGAGAAGATAATGAAAACATGAAAATTCCTTGTTAATATCGCAAGGTTTGCTTAAAATAAATTTGCAACATTTTAACACAAATTGTACCAATACCACTAAAATTTTGTCGTAAAAAAAGCGTCATTCATGCTTGATAAATGACGCTTCAGCACTTTTTAGTTGTTTATCATTGATTAATCCAACAAAGTATCCATCAAATCAATCATAAACTCACCGTCTTCTTCGCTCATCGCTTCAAAGCCATCTGTAATGCCTAGCTCTTGCAACACTTCTTTGCCGTCATTACTATCTGTCAATGCTAGTAATGCATCAACAAATTTTTGGCTTTCAACAAAATCTTCTTTTACCAATACCACGTGGGTGATATCACTCAAATCACTTTCAATCAACACATGAAGCTGTGATAATGTCAAACGTGACAAGCTGTGATACACTTCTGACAAGAAAAAGCCCACGTCCGCATCGCCTTTAATCACTTCACGAGCGGCTGCTTGATAAGTTTCGGTGGTGTGCCAAGACAAATCACTTTCGGTCAAATCCACCGCTTCTAACAAACGTAAACCAATTAATTTGACATCACGGTTATCCGCCATCGCAACTTTTGCACCGCTTTTCACATCTTCAAGATTTTTGTACTGACCTTCGGCTTTGGTAGCAATGACCATTTCGTCCGCTTTACCTTTGGACGAGCAACAGCACGGTAGCCTTGTTCACGGATCATCGTTGCCGCGTCAAATGGATTGGCATAGATGATTTCAATGTTTTTGTTTGCGATTTGTTCACTTTGCTCTTGTGCTGATGCTGGCGTTTCTAGGTGAATGTGCAAATCCGCACGTTTTTGTAGCAAAGTATTGAGCATATGCCAACCTGCAAAACGCTCTGGGGCAAAGTCTGGGGCAATTAGTAGATTTAATTTCATGCCTTTTCCTCCGCTAGCATTTTTGCGTACAGTTGTTCAGTTTCTGCGATTTTTGTGCGTGATGGTTTACGACGAACTGATGTATAGCCCACAGTTTCGCCACGGCGTACGTTTGGCACAGCAGTTGCGTATACCCAATAATAACTGCCATCTTTGCACAGGTTTTTGACATAGCCATGCCATTTTTTGCCTGATTTTACGGTTTCCCAAAGGTCTTTAAACGCCCCTTTTGGCATTTCTGGGTGGCGTAATACGTGGTGTGGTTTGCCGATTAACTCTTCACGAGTATAACCACTGATATCAACAAATGCGTCATTAGCATGAGTAATCACACCGTCCAAATCCACACGAGATACGATTAATTTGCCATCTGGATAAGGTAGTTCGTTACTGGTTGCATAAACGGTACGCTCGCTACCGTCATTAAATTTTAGGCGATATTCGGTTGATTCGCCTGCTGGCTTTTGCATATCTGGAAGTTCAATTACTGCCATGATGATTCCTTAACAAAAAGTTAAACATTAAGTTAAACTAACTTGATTTGATAGATTAGATTAATTTTGCCAAAGCTTCTGACGCACGTTTAATATCTAAGAATACCAAGCCCAATTTTGCATTTGGTTTTGTTAAAACAGTCAAAACTGCTTCTGTACCAGATGAAGACATAATCACATAGCCTTTTTCACCTTGTACCAATACACGCTCAATCGTGCCACGAGCCAACTCACGGCCTGCACGGTCACCCAGTGATAACAAGGCAGCTGACATCGCACCAACACGGTCTTCGTCAATCCCTGCTGGCAAAGCTGATGCAATCATCAAACCGTCAGTTGAGATAAGGGCAGACGCTTCTACATCTGATGATGAGCTGTTTAAATCATTTAAGATTTGTTGAAACATTTCGGTACGCATGGCGATTTTCCTTTTTATTTAAGTTAACGATGAATTTAAAAATTTTAACGATAATTCAATTAACAAAAAAATATTTATTTACAACATTGTATCAATTTGTAATTATTATAAGCGAATTTGTAAGATTTTGACTGGTCTATTATCGGTTATTTACCAAGTTTATCGTATTTTGTCAAACTTTATCAACATTTATTTGCCAAAATTATTTGCTTAAAACTTGTTCATGCAGTTGTTTTAACCCTTCATTCATTGCCTGTTGCAAAATAGCAGTCAATTCATCACGGCTTTTGCCGATAGGACTAATCGGCTCAAGCGGTAAAACATAGGCTTTGGCAGGGCGATTGTCAAGCACACGTTTAACACTGTCCAAAAAGTTCATGTCGCCAAAATACGGAATTTGGTCGTCTAACTTCCCTTTTTCGTTCACATAAGCAATCACAATCGGCTGAATATTCACGCCTGTGTCCAGTGAGGCTTGTAACAATTTACCATAGATTTTTTTGATTGTCGTGCCGTCTGTGGTGGTCGCTTCTGGAAAAAACACCACAGGCGAGCCGTCTTTTAAAAAGCTCGCCATTTGGTCGCTGACACTGCCTGTATCGCCAGAACCACGATGAATAAACAAGGTATTACCCACTTTGGCAAGCCAGCCAATCAAGGGCCATTTGGCGATTTCTGCTTTTGATAAAAAAAACGTCGGAATCACACTACCGACCACAGGAATATCCAGCCATGAGATATGGTTGCTTGTCCATAGGGCATGGGCTTGCGGAATGGGTTTGACAGGGACGACTTCCACATTGACCGATTGGCAAAATGAACGACAAAAGGTCTGAATTTGTTCAATGATATAGCTGTTTGGTGTGTCTGGCGTGTGGCTGATTTCGTAGGCTTTTTGGCTCACTTTTGCCAAAGCGGTTACTGCATTGCCCACTCGTTTGGTGCGTGCCAGTTGGGTTTTGATGGCAGATGGTGTGTAGTTTTTTGGGTTTATCAGTTGCTTTGTGGTGCTGATGGCAAGTGATTTGATTGCGCTTTGATTGGGCTGATTTTGTTGGCGATTTGCCATAAGATTACCTTTTTTAAGTTTACAGTTGTTTTTGCTTATTATAACAAGTTATGGCTTGTTTTGGCAAAAAATAGTTATAAGTAATTTGACAAAATTAAATCACTTTCTTATTCCCTCCCCATTAGGAGGAGGGTTGGGGTGGGAAATTGATAAGAGTTTTATTTAAAATTGTCTTGTCACTTATAGTTTAAATTTTGGTCATATTTGTGTGAAAAATGTTCAAATTGATTGCAATTTTTGCACTTAGCATTATTATAAGGATAAATTTTGATAAAAAAAGGACAACTATTTGGAATATTTTGACCGACATCAAGGGGGCGAAAATGCGATTTTGGTGCATTTGACACTCACTCACATGACCGACCCAGACGATTTAGAAGAGTTTCAACTGCTAGTAGATTCGGCAGGTGCAAGCCAAAAAGCCATTGTAACAGGCACACGCAGTAAACCTGATGCCAAATTTTTTGTCGGCACAGGCAAAGCCGAAGAAATCGCCGAATTGGTCGCAGAACACGAAGCGGATATTGTGATTTTTAATCACAGTTTAACGCCATCGCAAGAGCGAAATTTGGAAAGACTTGTCAAATGCCGAGTACTTGACCGTACAGGGCTGATTTTGGATATTTTTGCCCAACGTGCCAGAACCTATGAAGGCAAACTGCAAGTGGAACTGGCACAGCTTAACCATCTGGCAACTCGTCTGGTGCGTGGTTGGACGCATTTGGAACGGCAAAAAGGCGGTATCGGCTTGCGAGGGCCTGGCGAAACCCAGTTAGAAACTGACCGTAGACTACTCCAAATCCGTGTCAATCAGCTCAAAGCCAAACTGGACAAAGTCAAACAAACCCGCTCACAAGGGCGAGCCAAACGCCAAAAATCCGACATTCCAACTATCTCACTGGTCGGCTATACCAATGCGGGCAAATCTACTTTGTTTAACCGATTGGCAAATGAAAATATTTATGCTGCCAATCAATTATTTGCGACCCTTGACCCCACGTTACGCCGTGTTAATTGGACTGGTTTGGGGGCGGTGGTGTTGGTGGATACAGTCGGTTTTGTGCGTCATTTACCGCATGAATTGGTAGAATCGTTTCACGCCACACTTGAAGAAACTTTGGAAGCCGATTTGTTGCTACACGTCATTGACAGTAGCCGAGAAGACATGCACGAACAGATAGATGCGGTAAAAAATGTATTAAGTCAAATTAACAATGATGTGCCAGTTTTAAATGTGTTTAACAAAATCGATATCACAGGCGAACCGCCACATATTGGCTACAGCGAAGAAAATACGCCCAATCGTGTCTATGTTTCCGCCCATACTGGAGCTGGGATTGATGAGCTAACCCTTGCGGTGCAACAACTGATTGCAGGACATTTACAGTCGTATCAGTTAGTTTTGCCTGTTAATTTGGCACAAGCGGGCAAGCTGTTAAACGAACTGCACCAACTTGATGTGATTGACAGCCTAAATTATGACGACAATGGACAAACCTTAGTTACCGTCAATATCTCAAATGCAAAACTGTTACAACTGTTAGGACAATACCAGATACAGCCTGAACACGTGTTATCAGACGCTAATGTCAAACGCTTAGTACCACCGCTTGAACCATTTGAAAAAGCACAAAAAGAAAAAGAAAAAGAAAAACAAAATACAAGCATTTGACTATAACCCAGATATTTGGTTGGGTGGCGATTTTTGAGCGTTTTTTAATAAACCATTTTTTGAATAAATAGGTTATATTTTTTGCTTTTATTTTGGCAATGGCCTGATTATAATAAAACTTTTTATAGTTATATCCACACAAAAGATATCTATCAAGGAGTGATTATGCCAACCATTGCCACGATAAAACAACGCTTTTTTCCCATGCTTGTAACCTTGCTGATGGTGATTGTCGTGCGTGAAAGTTGCATGGTGTTTAGTCGTGCGATTGGCTTTGAATCCGCTGGCAACATCATTGGCATGGTGGTGATGTTTATTTTGCTAATGATTTGGCGATTTAGCAAAGGTTTGCCAACATGGCTCACCGACTCTACCAATATTTGGCTAAAAGACAGTGGTTTTGCGTTTTTGCCGATTACCGCAGGTGCTGGACTTTTGTTGTTTAATTTGGGCGATGAATTGCTCAGCATGGTGGCGATTATGGCGATTAGCACCCTATTTCCGCTATGGGCAATCGGACATTTGGCAGAACGTTGGCTAAACGGTCGCACCCTTCGCCAAAATCATTTTCCCAAAAAAACAATGATTTGGGAGAAAATTCATGATTTTAAGTGCCTTAACTTCCAATTTGCCACCCGAATATTTGCAAAATGTCAGTTCTGGCATGGTGATTTTTGCGTATTGTTGCTCACATTGGTGGCTCATATCGGCTCTCGTGTGTTAAATAGCAAAATCAAAAGCGTCCCTGCCATTATTTTTGCTATGTGCTTAACTTTGTTATTATTATTTATCAGTCAATGGGGCTATCATCATTATTATCAGGTCGCACAGCCGATTTTTAGCCACTTTTTGGGCTATGTAACCGTCATGCTTGCCATTCCATTGGCATCGCTCAATTTTGACGGTATTCCGTTAAAAAAATTAAGCAAAATCATTCTGTTAGCGACTACTACAGGTGCGTTATTTCCCATGTTATTGGCGACAGGTTTAAGCCTAAACCATGACACCATTATGGCGTTTTCGGCTCGTTCCGTTACCACACCGATTGGGCTAAACATTGCAGTTTTAGTCAATGCACCGCTTGCGATGGTAAATCTGATTATTGTAGTATCTGGTCTGATGGGTGCATTTGCAGGCAAGTTTTTGTTAAAAGATGTACAAGACGATAGAGCCAAAGGCTTGGCATTGGGACTGGTCGCTCATGCGTTTGGTACGGTGGAAGCGTGGCAAATCAGTCCTGTTGCAGGACGTTATGCTGCCTTTGGCTTGGCTATCAATGGCATTATCACCGCCATTTGGTTTCCGCTCGTGTATTTAGTTTGGCAAAATATTTAAAAAAAGTATTGTAAAATCAATGAATTATGTTATTTTCCACAAAATCTGTGGATAACCTTGTGGATAACTTAAAAACTTGACAAGTTAAAGATGATAACCACAAGGCTTTGCTTAAAATTGTATATTTTTTAACCAAATTTTGGATAAAAATTTTTGTTTAAAAAACCAATCAGTTAGCGTTAAACAAAATTTTTTATGGTTTTTTTGACATTTTTTTGGCTTATTTTTTAACCATTGGTAACAATTGTTTCTACCAATTATCCAAATTTTGACAAAAAATTCGCCATTTTTGTTGATTTTGTGATATATTTAGCACAATTTAATGAGCATGTGAATTTTTTAACAAAATAGGTAAACTTATGTTTGTAAAACAGACAGGTTTTTTGACTGCCAAAACCTTGCGTATGGCGATATTGGGCGTTGGTTTGTTGTCCTTATTTCCAATGGCAAATGCTGGCAATATGTATGTTTTTAAAGACAGTAAAGGTCAAGTGTTATTAACTAATGTGGTGAATAATGGTCGCCCTGCTGGGGATAATTTTCAAAAATTTACCCAAACGGTGAAAGTAACTTATTATCCTGACACCAATGTGCATAGCTATAGTAACTGGGGAAGCAATGAAGCGGCTGTCCCTGCAAGCGGTAGCAAAAATAAAAATGCGTATGATAGCTTGATTGTGGCATCAGCGTTGCGTCATGGTGTAGACCCTGCTTTGATGAAAGCGATGATGCACACCGAATCAGGCTTTAATCCCAATGCTCGCTCGCCTGTCGGCGCTCAAGGGTTGATGCAACTCATGCCCGCCACTGCTCGTCGTTTTGGTGTCACCAATGCGTGGGACCCTGCTCAAAATATTGAAGGAGCGGCAAAATATATCAAATATTTAACCAATCGTTTTAGCAATCTGCAACACGCCATCGCAGGCTATAATGCAGGTGAAGGCAATGTGTCAAAATATGGTGGCATTCCGCCATTTCGTGAAACTCGTGATTATGTCCAACGTGTGATGAGCCGTTATAATAATCTGTATCGCAATGACCCAAATTTGCAAGCTCGCCGTTAATATTATCAGACCTTGTTAATGTTTAAAAACCAGTTTTTTGACTGGTTTTTTTATGGTGAAAATTTTGATTTAAATCCAAATTTTGCAAAATTTTTACGAAAATATACAATTTTCTGCAAAAAATATCTTGTTATTTGGGCAATTTATGCTTATAAATAAGCTATCTTTTTTATCCATCTTTTTGGGAGCGTATATGTTAAGAATTGGGTTGTTTTTATTAACCAATATTGCCGTGATGGTCGTGTTTACCATCGTGATGAATATCATTGCACCAATGCTCGGTATTCGCTTAGGCTCAGGTGGCATGGCAGGACTTATGGTCATGTGTTTTATGTATGGCATGATTGGCTCAATGATTTCGCTATTTATGTCAAAATGGATGGCAAAAAAATCCACAGGCACGCAAGTAATTGAACAACCGACAAGCCAAATGGAAGTGTGGCTTGTGGAAACCGTCCGTAAACAAGCCCAAATGGTGAACATTGATATGCCAGAAGTGGGAATTTTTGATAACCCATCGCCCAATGCGTTCGCAACAGGTTGGAACAAAAACAAAGCCTTGGTTGCTGTGTCCACAGGTCTGTTACAAACCATGAACCAAGACGAAGTAGAAGCAGTGCTTGCTCACGAAATCGGACACGTTGCCAATGGCGATATGGTAACGCTTGCATTGGTGCAAGGCGTGATGAATGCCTTTGTGATGTTTTTTGCTCGTGTGATTGGGCAAATCATCGACCGTGTCGTCTTTAAAAGTGAAAACGGCTATGGCATTGGCTACTATATGACAACGATGGTGCTAGATATTGTCTTTGGCATGGTGGCATCGGCGATTGTGATGTGGTTTTCACGTTTTCGTGAATTTCGTGCAGACGAAATGGGGGCAAAATTGGCAGGTCGTGAAAAAATGATTTCTGCGTTAAATATGTTAAAACCTGCTAGCCAACGCCCTGACCATATGCCTGAAGGAATGAAAGCGTTCGCCATCAGCGAAGGCAAGGCAGAAGGCTTTAGTTTTGCCAAACTATTTGCCAGCCACCCAAGCCTTGATGATAGAATTGAGCGTTTACAAAAACAATCGGCTTAATCATAAACTTGAACAAACAAAAAAGACAGCCATTTGACTGTCTTTTTATTTTTTACAGCTAAAAATTAACCATTCTTCGCCATTGTTTCTGCCACACGAATCACTTGCGTGCTATAACCCATTTCATTGTCATACCACAAATACATCACCGCACGGTTATCGGTAGCAAGTGTAGATTTTGCGTCCCAAATCGCCACTTTTTCACAGCCCACAAAGTCGGTAGAAACCGCTTCATCAGAATTTGAATACGCAATTTGCTCTTGCCATTGTTCGCTCTCGCTTGCCTTTTGGATAAAGGCGTTTAGCTCATCTACCGAACCAACCGATTTTTTGAAATTCAAATTCAAAATCGCAAGTGAAACGTTTGGCGTAGGCACACGGATTGAACTGCCAGAGAGCTTGCCTTTTAGCTCTGGAATGGCTTTGCTCACCGCTTTTGCCGCCCCTGTGCTGGTCATCACCATGTTTAGTGTTGCTGCTCGTCCACGTCTTTCGGCTTTGTGGTGGTTGTCCACAAGGTTTTGGTCGTTGGTAAAGGCGTGAATGGTTTCCATGTGTCCATTTTCAATGCCGTATTCATCATTTAGTAGCTTTAAGGTTGGCGTGATGGCGTTGGTGGTACAACTTGCCGCCGATACGATGGTATCCGTGCCGATGGTGTTGTCATTAACACCCCAAACGATGTTTTTAATCTCGCCACTGGCAGGGGCGGTGAGAAGCACTTTTTTAACGCCTTTTGATGCCAAGTGCTTGCCAAGTCCTGCCTCGTCTTTCCATTTGCCCGTGTTGTCAATAACGATGGCGTTGTCAATGCCGTGTGCGGTGTAGTCCACTTCGCTTGGGTCGGACGCATAAATCACCTTGATAAAACGCCCATTTGCCACAATACCGCCATTAGCTTTGTCCACCACCACAGAGCCGTCAAACCAGCCGTGTACGCTGTCTCGCTCAAGTAGGCTTGCTCGCTTGTCAAGGTCGGTATCGCCAGCAGGACGCACCACGATGGCTTTTAGTTGCAAGCCCTTATCAGATGCAGGACGGCTCATTAGCAGGCGTGCCAAAATACGCCCAATACGCCCAAAACCATACAGCACCACGTCTGTCGTTGGAATGCTCTCGCCTGTGGCAAAGTCGTCTGCTTTTTTACCCGCTTTTACCGCTTGAGCCAAATCAAGGGTCAAATCCGCCACGCCCTTTTGCACCAATGCCTGTGCCAATGTAAGGCTATCCGCCACATTGACGCCATTTTGGTCGTGTTTTGCCAAAATTTGTGCCACGTTTAACGGCAAGCGCTCACCAAAAAACAGCACATTGACATTATTTGCACCCAGTTGTGCCAACGCCACCAACAGATTGGTTGCATTTGATTCTTGAGTTTGACGGTTTTGAAGATGGGATTGATAGATATTTGACATAAGTTTACCCTTAAATGTGATTAAAAAATAAAAAAAACATAAAAAATCGGCTAAAACTGTCAAGATTATAAAATAAAAATGATAGATTTGGCAAATTTTATTTATTGTTAAAATAAGGGTATTTTTTAAATAAATAATCAAAATTTTATACAAACTCCATACCCCATCAAAAAACTGATAATTAGCCAAAACAATAGTTTGTTACTTCCCCACCAGTCCGCTTCATACTAGCCACGAAGCCAGCTGATAATATCGGGTGTAAACCAAAATCGCAGACATTCCAAAAACTCGTCCATCATTCAAACAACAGCCGAAATAGCAAAAAAGCAGTCATCAAACTTGTTAAAATTGCCAAAATTAAGTTCATTTTTAATTACCTTGATTTATTCAATTGAAGATTGATAAATCTTTTCTAATTTTGCCACCAATTTTAGCAATTTTTCTCGATTTTTGCCAAGTTTTATCCAAAGTGGTAAACGTGAAATCGTGCTTCCATTCCCCACAAGTCCATGACGCTCTCGCAAATCTGCCTGCAAAAATCGTTTTAATTCAAGCAAATTGGACATTTCACCAACGCAGGAAAGGTATAGTGTGACCAATGTGAGAACCATCGTCAAGATAACGAAACTGTTGTTTTTCTTGTATCATACTAAAAATCACCGATTAACCGAATACCAGCCACGCCAACCGCTCCATATTGCCAAGCCGTTGCTAAATCATCTTGCCCCACGCCACCCAATGCAAACACAGGCACATCACTCAATTTTGTCAATTCGGCAAACCTCTGCCAGCCCAACGTTTTAACATCAGGGTGTGTCGGTGTTGGCAACACAGGCGACACAAAACAGCCCAACACATTGCGAATTTTTGCCAAATCATTAATTTTGCTTAGGGTATTTTTATCATGACAACTGGCAAAATATTGACAATTTTTTGGCAAATCCGCAAAATCTAACGTCATTAACTGCTCATGATTCAGATGAATAATCATATTTTTGAACACCAAATTTAACACCAAAAAAGTTTGACATTGAATTAACGGCGTAATATCTTGTCGCTGTTTTTGCAATTCATCAATCAATTGAATAGCTTTTTTATTTTCGGTTTGGGGACGGCTATAAAGATGGGCGTTTATTGGTAATTTTTTGGCATAAAAATTCACCCAATCGTTGTCATTGGCAAATTTGTCCAAACTTTGCGAGATAAAAATCGTATTTGGCAAAGTTAGCCAATTCAAAATCCGTGCATTTGCGTCTGGTAATGGATATTTATTGGCTAATAAATCCGCCTTATCCACCCAAATTATCGTTTGCCCTTCACTGCCCTGCTCGCTTTGCAGACTTTCAAATTGCTCTTGGCTCACGTCAATGTTAAAAATATGCAATGCCACCGCTTTATCTCCATAATCATGACGAATTACACCCATTTTAACAAGACAATTGTTTGACAAATCACAGCCGATTTCTTCTGCTACCTCTCGGGTTAAGCCTTGTTTTGGCGTTTCGCCATGCTCAATTTTACCACCGATAAACTCATAACGATTGCCTTGATGTTGATTGGCATTGCGATAACCAAGCAAATATTGATTTTGATAATAAATCACCGCCACCGCCACATGAATGATTTTTTGCATTATTTTTTTCTCTTTTTAACAAAATTTTTATAGAATTAAACCATTGATTTTACAATCTTTTTTAAATTTTTTATCTCATGTTTAAAAAAATCACTTGACGAAATTTAAAATTTAATGATAATCATTATCAACAAGAGTAAAGATTGCAAAAAAAACATCAAACCAACTTTATTCTTGTTATTTTTAAATTTAAAATCAAATTTTATTAAACAAACGCATCAGCGAAAAGCCAAGCAAGGAGTTTAAAATGTACCACTTACTAAACCGTGTTATCCCACAAAGCCAAGCCCTACCAACATTGCAATCTAATCATCTGTTTGCCTTGACCAAAGAAATCCGTATTCAACACGAAGGCGAAGAGTACCGTTTGCGTTTAACTCGCAATAATCGTTTGATTTTAACCAAATAATTATTTAGTTTTTAAAAACTTAAAAAGCCAAGTGATTGTTTTACTTGGCTTTTTTGATTTAAGCAATAAATTTAAAAAAATGCTCTTTATAATGACGCAATTCTCGGATTGAATCACGAATGTCGTCCAACGCCAAATGACTGCCCTTTTTTTCAAAACTGTCTAAAATATCTGGTCGCCAGCGAAATGCCAACTCTTTGACGGTGGATACGTCAAGATTTCGGTAATGAAAAAATCGCTCAAGCTCTGGCATTTGGCGAGCCATAAATCGGCGGTCTTGGCAGATGGAATTGCCACACATGGGCGAGCGTCCTTTTTCAACATATTTTGACAAAAATGCGATGGTTTCGCTTTCGGCTTGTGCCAATGTGATGGTGCTACGGCGGATTCTGTCCACCAGTCCTGATTGGTTGTGCTGGCGTGTGTTCCACTCGTCCATGGCGTTTAGCACCACATCTGGCGTGTGAATGGCAAATACAGGACCTTCTGCCAAAATGTTCAATTCACTGTCGGTAACGATGGTTGCGATTTCAATGATGGTGTCGTTCATGGTGTCAAGCCCTGTCATCTCAAGGTCTACCCAGATCAGATTTTTTTTATCAATTGCCATAATATTTCTCAATATCCAATTAAAAGTTTTAAAGTTTTTACGAAATAAATTACCATATTAACAGATTTTCAAGGTAAAATAAGCGTTTATTTTTATTTTTTTCAAATTATTATGGCATTAATCCGCAAACGCAAACTCACCGATCAACAAACTCGCCGAATTATCAAACAACAAAAACAACAACAAGCCGTTGAACTAGACGACTTGATGGACGGCGTGGTGATTGCCAACTATGGCAAACAGCTTGAAGTACAGGCGACATCACTACCCAACATTATTCCAGAACGCCCCACGCCAAAGGACAACGAGCCAGAACCGTTTTGGCAAGCGATAGAACTGCACAGCGTTTGGCGGTGTCATACTCGCACCAATCTGTCGCTGATTGCCACAGGTGATAAGGTACGATTTAGTGCCGACCCAAACACAGGGCTTGGTCGGATTGAAGCGATTTATGACCGCAAAAATGTGATTTTTCGTCCTGACCGTTATCACAAACTCAAACCGATTGCCAGTAACGTGGATATTTTGGCGATTGTGTTCGCCCCTTTGCCGTTGCCGTCTGCACAGCTCATTGACCGTTATTTGGTGGCGTGTCATACTGCCAATATTAAGCCATTGTTAATTTTAAATAAAGCAGATTTGTTAAATAATGATAACAATGCTGATAGTCAAAATTCATCGGATACTGCTTTGCAATTGTTAAAAGATTATCAAAAATTGGGCTATGATGGCTTGATTACCCAATCTGATGGCGATTTGGTCGAATTAAAAAATGTGGTTGATAAAAAAACGGTGATTTTTGCAGGGCAGTCGGGCGTTGGTAAAAGTAGCTTGGTTAATCAGTTATTGCCAAATGTGGCACAGTTGATAAACGAAATTTCGGTCATTTCACAGTTAGGGCAACATACCACGACCACAAGCCGTTTTTTGCCATTTGTTAGCACCGATTTGGCTCAAGGGGCGATTATTGATACGCCTGGTATTCGTGAATATGGGCTTTGGCATTTGCAGGCTGATGATATTTTAAGTGGTTTTGTGGAGCTTGCTCCGCTTGCGGGTGAGTGTCGTTTTCGGGACTGTAAACATACGCAAAATACGCCAAATTGTGCGATGTGGCAGGCGGTTGAGCGTGGTGATGTGTTGGCTCGCCGTGTGGAAAATTTGGTGTTATTAACCGAAGAAACCAAACAAGATTTTGGGTAAAAAAAGGCGTAAATTAATCACGCCTTTTTTGTTATATTGATAAATTTACATAATATTATTCATCAACATAAGTTAGCCAATGGGCGCATTTTTCATTGCGACCTTCCACAACATCAAAGAATAATTTTTGAATTTTGGTGGTAATCTCACCCCTTGCCCCACAACCAATCACATGGTCATCATACTCACGAATCGGCGTAACTTCGGCGGCTGTACCTGTCATAAAGATTTCATCAGCGATATAGAACTCATCACGAGTGATACGGCGTTCATGCACTTTGATACCCAAATCTTTGGCAAACTCAATAATGGTACGGCGTGTGATACCGTCTAACGCACCGCCTGATAAATCTGGTGTGTGCAATTCGCCATCTTTTACCAAAAATAGATTTTCGCCAGAGCCTTGACACACATAGCCTTGTGGGTCCATCAAAATCGCTTCGTCATAGCCGTTGCGAGTAACTTCTTGGTTTGACATGATAGACACAGGATAATTACTCACCGCTTTGGCTTTACACATGGTAACGTTCGGCATATGGTGGGTAAAGCTAGACGTTTTGACACGTATACCTTTTGCCATGCCTTCTTCACCAAGATACGCACCCCAAGTCCATGCAGCGACAATGGCGTGAATGGTGTTGTCTTTGGCGGCGATACCCAATTTTTCTGAACCGACCCAAATTAACGGACGAATGTAAGCTGATTCTAGGTTGTTTTGGCGAACGATGTCTTTGTGGGCTTGGTTCAATTCTTCAAAAGTATAAGGCACGTTTAAATGAAAAATTTTTGCTGAGTTTAACAAACGTTTGGTATGGTCGTCTAAGCGAAAAATGGCGGTGCGTCCGTCATGGGTTTTATAGGCACGCACGCCTTCAAATACACCCATGCCGTAGTGTAGCGTGTGCGTTAAAACGTGGATTTTGGCATCACGCCAGTCTACGATTTCGCCATCTTTCCAAATGACACCGTCTCGGTCTGCCATACTTGGGATAATTGCCATATGATTGTTCCTTATTGCTATGTAGCAAGTTTATATTAAACTAAAAATTTTCTATTTGCGATTTTATCAAAATAAAAGTTTTGAATAAAGAGAATATTATCAAATTTTAGCCGTTTCATGTGAAAAAATTTTCGCCCCAACTTAATTTTTGGGAATATAAAATCACCATTATTATGCACATAATAGTTTTTACCATAAAATTTTGACAGCATAATTTTTAAATTGGTTGTCTTTGCTAATCAATCATAATATTTCTTTCATTAATCTTTTTCCAAACTACTCAAAAAATCATGGTGTATGTCATTAGCAATATTTAACATGATATGCATTCCTTCTATCTATATAGCTACCATCACGATTACAGTTATTGGCAGAATTTATAAATACATTGTGAATTTCATCATTCAAATAGCAAACCAATTTCTTAGCCACATCATATATAAAATGGTCTAAAGCCATGCTACCATTATTTTGTAGATTTTCTTTACAACCAGTCGCTAGAGCAATTGCTTTAAAATCTTGTTTACTCATTTAACCACTTCAAAATTTATGCTTTATCATATCGTCAATCAAAAATCAGTCGGACGTTGTCCAATCAATTTTTGCCATTGCTCATCAACAAAGTTTCGTAAATTTTGCCATTCATCATCATTTACCACGCTTGACTGCTCCGCCAATGCCAGAGCATGGCTTTTGGCTCGCAATTGCAAATAACTGTCGGTTAATTTTTGACAAATATCTGCCGATAAAATATCGGTTTTGCCAAGCTCTTCAAAAATCCGTACATTGTCGCTCCACACCGCCAATTGCGGATAATCGTGAGCATACGCCAACACCGCAAATTGCGCCATAAATTCAATATCCACCATACCGCCAGCGTCTTGTTTAAGGTGAAACAAGCCTTGTTCACGCGTGTGTTTATCACTGCCAAGGTGGTCTTGCATTTTGTGTCGCATTTCAGCAACGTCAATCCGCACCGCATCAAGCTCTCGTGGCATACACAGAATTTGTTCACGAATTTTGTCAAATTGTTTCATGACGTTTTTATCACCGCAAATCGCTCTGGCACGCACCAATGCCTGATGTTCCCACGACCATGCTTTTTGTTCTTGATAAATCTGATAGGCATGAGCCGACACCACCAGCATACCTGCCTGCCCAGACGGACGCAGACGCATATCAATCTCATAGACACGCCCATCACGAGTTTGGGCGGTCAGATAATTCATCAACCGCTGTGCCAAACGTGTGGCAAATTGCATACCGCTAATCGGTTTTTCACCGCCCATCGTCATCGCCTGCTCGTCAATATCATGGATAAATACCAAATCAAGGTCGGAGCTATAACTCATCTCCAGTCCGCCCAACTTGCCATAACCAATCACGGCAAAACCGTTATTTTTTTCGTTCACAGGTTCGCCACGAGCATTGACAGGAAAACCATGTTTTTTTACCAAAGATAAAAATACCCGTTCCAACGCTTTTTCAAGCACCACTTCGGCGATAAAAGTCAAAGAATCCGACACTTTCATAATCGGACGTTCCGCCAAAATATCACTTGCTGATACTGCCAACACTTGGGTTTTTTTGAAAAAACGAAATGCGTTTAACACGCCTTCTTCATCATCTGGTTCAACTCTTAACAATTGTTGGCGTAAAATATCACGCAATTCGTCTTTGTTTGGCAAATGGCGGTATTTTTCACGCAAAAACGAATCGAGCAACACAGGGTGGCTTGCCAATTCGGTTGCTATCCAAGGGCTTGATGCCAACATTGGAATCAGTTTGGCGGTCGCTTGTGGGTTTTCGCTAAACATCACCAAATAAATAGAACGGCGACTAACCGCTTCAAGCAAGGTCAAAAGGCGTGGCAATGCCAAATTCAATGCGTCATCATCAACTTGTAACAACGCATGAACGAGCAAGGGGTAAGCGGTTTCTAAACGGTTTTTGGCTTCTTCGCCCAGTTTTTTTACCAAATTACTTTGCCAAAAAATCTTGTAATTTTTGGCGGTTTTCTTCGGTCAAACGTTTATCCAAACCTTGCAAGTTGTCATCATGATTGACTTCAATTTTTTCGTTAGACTGCTGACGGTCGGCAACCAAATTATCAAACGGCACTTTTACCATTTTTCGATAACTATTTAACTGATTAAGCAAGGCTTGCCAATCATCAAAGCCCAACACTTGGGCTAAATTGTGTTGCCAAAATGGGTCGGTCGGCAGGCGTTGGGTTTGCTCGTCATTGATGGCTTGAATACCATGTTCCAATCGGCGAAAAAAGCGGTAGGCTTGTTGTAAATTATCAAACGTTTGTTTGTCAATATAGTCCATTTCGTGCAATTTTTGCATGGCGATTAGACAATTTTTTACTTTTATTGGGGTTACTCGTCCGCCATAAATCAGCTGAAACGACTGCACAATAAACTCAATATCCCGAATCCCGCCTGCCCCAAGTTTGACATTGTCAGTGTCTTGGCGTTGTTCCACTTGGTTTTGAATCAGTGATTTCATCTCACGCAAGGCGGTAAACGTGCTGTAATCCACATAATAACGAAACACAAAGGGCTGAATTAACGCTTGTAAATTATCATTAAAATCAATGGGATTGACCACACGAGCCTTGAGCCACGCAAAGCGTTCCCACGCTCGTCCATGTTGGGCAAAATATTTTTCAAGTGCGGACAAATGTATCGCCAAATCACTGCCATCGCCCCACGGACGCAGTCGCATATCAATGCGAAACACAAAGCCGTCTTGGGTCGGCTTGTCCAACAATTCAATAATGCCTTGACCCCATTTTTTCATAAAAGTTTTGGTGTCAATGCACTTTTTACCATCGGTTTCACCTTGCCCTTTATGCACAAAAATCAGGTCAATATCGCTGGATAAATTCAGCTCTTTCGCCCCCATTTTTCCCATCGCAATAATGGCTAAATCGTCCTTTTTTTGGCGATTGCCATCATAATAATACGGCTCGCCATAGCGTTTTGTTAAGTTTTGATAAACAAAATCTTTGGCAAAAATCAAACATTCATCGGCAAATCTGGTCAGCTCTAAAGTCAGTTGTTCCAACGAAATCAAGTTTAACGCATCTTGCCAAATCCAGCGTAACATCAATAAGTTACGCAACACTCGCAAGCCACGCATGACACAAGTTTCATCACCAATCACACAATCATCATCTAAGGCATAATCTCGGATTAAATCTTTAATCTCTTGCTCAGTCAAAGTTTGGTTAAGCGGATAACTTTTGATAAAAGATTGGGTAACCAAAGGCTTGTTTTGCCAAAGTTGATAGGCAAAATGGCTGGCTTTTTGTAATTGTAAAATTTCGTCCGAAGTTGGCAATGACGCTGGCATCGTTTTTTTCCATAATTCACTATTGCAAAATTTAACAATAACACATTTAGCCATTGTTTTAAAAGTTTTTTGTGATTTTTTTAAAAATTTAAGTTTATCAATCAAAAAACTTTTATTTATAAAACACAAAAATCACATTGATTATTTTAACATTTTTACGCCATCAGTATTTGCCAACAAAAGTATATCTGCTTTTTGCTTGGCAAAAATGCCGTTACACACCACGCCCACGATGTTGTTAACACGGCTTTCCATCGCTACAGGGTCGGTAATGTCAAGGTCGTACACGTCCAAAATCAGATTGCCATAATCGGTAACAAAGCCTTCACGATAGACAGGCTCACCGCCCATTTTGACAAGTTCACGAGCCACATACGAGCGAGCCTGTGGCAATACTTCAATCGGCAAGGGAAAGCCTACGCCCAATTGTTTCACCCATTTGCTTTCGTCCACCATACAGATAAACTGTTTTGACGCTGCCGCCACGATTTTTTCACGGGTCAAAGCACCGCCACCGCCTTTAATCAGTTGCAAATTTTCATTGACTTCGTCCGCCCCATCAATGTACAAATCAAGCTCGCCTGTTTGGTTTAAATCCATGACTTCAATGCCTAAGGCTTTAAGCTTATCTTCGGTAACTTTTGAGCTTGCGACCGCCCCTTTAAGATTTACTTTTGGTAACAGGTCAATCAAGCAATTGACGGTACTGCCTGTGCCAACGCCTAAAATCATGCCTTGTTCAATCATGGTTAAGGCTTTTTCGGCAACGGCTTGTTTGAGTTGTTGTTGGGTCGGTTGTGTGTTCATAGTGGTCTTCATCGTTGGTTAAAAATTGACGTATTTTAACAAAATTTTTGACAAATAACAGGGTTTTTCAAAAAATGTTATAACAAAAGTTAATGCGCTAAATAACGATTTTTACGCATTTTTTGGTGAAAAAAACTTGCAAGCGGTGCATAAAAGTCCTATAGTGGTTAGCAAATTTTTTAAGAACCTGTATTCATAACGTTTTTGCAATGAAAAAATGCGATAATTCGCCCCGCTTTTCAAGGAAAAAAACGAAGACTGATAGTTATTCTATCAGGAAGTTTTTGACGCAGAAAAGTAAGATTTAGCCATTTTTCATACAAAAGCAAATAAATATTTACTTTTAAAACTCGTAAAATTTTACTGCGTAATATTGTGAATACAGGTTCTAAAATTATTTTTACAATTTTTTTTTAAAGGAAAATTCTATGTCATCAAATTGGGTACGCCTTATCCTACAAGCCACCGTCTATGACGCAGCCATTCAAACCCCACTTGAACCTGCCAAAAAATTAAGCCTAAAATTTAACAATGATATCCGTTATAAACGTGAAGATTTGCAACCTGTTTTTTCATTCAAATTGCGGGGGGGCGTACAATCGCATTAGCCAGCTTTCTGCCGAAGACAAGCCCGTGGCGTTATTTGTGCGTCCGCAGGCAACCATGCCCAAGGCGTTGCTTATTCAGCAACACGGCTAAATTTAAACAACATTATCGTCATGCCGACCACCACGCCAGATATCAAGGTGAGTGCGGTTAAAGCGTTGGGCGGAAATGTGGTATTGCATGGCGATAGCTTTGATGAATCAAACCGTTACGCCATTGAACGAGCCAAAACAGACGGCTTGACCTTTATTCCGCCTTATGATGACGAATTGGTGATTGCAGGGCAAGGCACAATTGCGATGGAATTGGTACAACAATGGCGAAAAATGGATTGATGTGTTTGTGCTGTTGGCGGTGGTGGCTTGATTGGCAGGGATTTCGGCATTTTTGGTGAAGTTGCACCGCACGTCAAAGTCATTGACCGTTGAGCCTGGAAAATGCCGCTTGTTTAAAAATCGCCCTTGAAACAGGCGAAACGCACACGCTTACCGCAAGTTGGGCTATTTGTGGACGGTGTTGCCGTTG
>CAKMOY010000051.1 GCA_927911235.1 uncultured Moraxella sp. | reverse complement strand
ATGATGATTTCTATAATCAACAAAAAACTAGACCCCAAAAAAGCCCAACTCTTCGCCTGTGATTGCCAACAAAAAATCGGTGTGAGCTTCGGGCAAATGCGATAGTTTTTGGATACTTTCGCCATAGCCCACGCCTGTCCATTCGCCACGAGCAAACGCCACAATACTGCGTCCTAGCTGATAATCAGTATCTCGCAAGTCATCAAATGGGTCTAAAAAAGATGTAACTCGGCGAATACGATAGCTTGCCATCGTGATTGCCAATACCGTTGCAGTTGCCAACATACCTGCCAATGCCATAACCAACCGCATGGGCAACCCTGCCACAAAAATCATCGCCGCAACCGTTCCCACAATCATCACCACCGAACCAAAGTCAGGCTGTAACATGATGGCAAATACCATAATCGTCAAAATCCCTGCCAAACGAAAAAATCCTTTCATCTGATAACGCACTTCATCAACACGGCGTACCAAAAAAATCTGCAGCAAACAAAATCATAGCAAATTTGGCTAATTCGGCAGGTTGAAATTGGCAAAACCCAACTCAATCCAACGCTTGCTACCATTAATAAACGTACCGCCAATCACCGTGTATAAAATCATCACCAAACTCACAAGCATTAGCACAAATACCGTATCAGTACGAAACAATCGGCGTAACGGCACAAAATACATCAACGTACCTAAACCTAGTCCAAGCAAAATATAAATCGCTTGGCTGTAAAAAAAACGAAATTCATTTAAATTTTTGGTCTGTGCAAAAGGAATAGATGCCGATGCCACCATCAGCAAACTCATCACCAAAATCATACCGACACAAGTCATTAACGTTGATGATAATGACGGCAACCAGCGAGAATAACTGCTTTGTTTTGTGCCTTGCTTTGTGCTACTTGATGTCGTCTGTACTGGCATAACCCAACCTAAATAAATATCAATAAAAAACTATAAAAATCAATCAATTAAACGTTAAACAACCAACTGTGCAAATACCTTGCCACGCTCAACATACCCGCTAAACTGGTCAAAACTGGCACACGCAGGCGACAACAACAACACACCCAAATCCGCCTGTGCTTTTGCGTCATCAAAGCCTTGTTTCACCGCATTTTGCAAGGTTTGGCAATGAATAACTTTGACGGTATCGAGCAAATTGCCCTTTTGCAAATCTGCTTGGATTTTGTCGGCATCTTCACCAATCAAATAAATATTTGATGCAAACTGGGATAACGGTTTGGCAAGTTCGGCAAAATTCTGTCCTTTGCCCTGTCCGCCCAAAATCACCGCCAATTTTTTGCCTTTGGGCTGATACACTTTACCCAAACCCAAAATCGCCGCCACCGTTGAGCCGATATTTGTCCCTTTTGAATCATCATAGCAGTCAAGCGTATGCTGATTGTCAAAAGTTTTTGTGGTGATAAATTCACAACGATGGGGCAAACCGACAAAGTTTTTGATGGTGTTTAACATACCGTCTATCGGTAAACCGACCGACTCACCCAACGCCAAAGCGGATAACACATTGATAAGGTTGTGCTGTCCTTTAATCGGTACGTCTTTTTCGTGAAGCAGACGTTCACGCCCACGAGCGAGCCACATATCGCCTTGACTGTCGGTAATAATGCCGTATTGATGAATGTCTGGAGCGTTACTACCAAAGGTAATAGTCGGCATATCATCAGCGACAAGCGGTCGGCTTAATGGGTCATCACGATTTACCACGATGGATTTCACGCCTTGAAAAATACGGTGTTTTCACGGTGATAACCCAGCATATCGCCATGACGGTCTAAGTGGTCTGGCGACATATTGAGTACCGTTGCGACTTGGGCGGATAGATTGGTGGTGGTTTGCAACTGAAAACTGGACAACTCTAACACCGCAATTTCAATCGGCTCAAGTAACAAATCCAACGCAGGTGTCCCTAGATTACCGCCCACGCCAACTTTTTTGCCAGCGTTTTTCACCATTTCACCGACCAAGGTGGTAACGGTACTTTTGGCGTTTGAGCCTGTAATCGCCACAATCGGAATATTTTTGGCTTTGCACACATCACAAAATAGCTGAATATCGCTCACCATCGCAATTTTTTTGGCATGCACATCAGCAAACACAGGCAAAAATGGGTCAATGCCAGGGCTGATGATAATACGACTGGCACTGCTTAATAGCTTGCTATCAATGCCGTTAAATTTGGTGAGTACATCACTGGGTAACTGGCTTGCCAAACTGGGATTACCGCCATCCGTTACCGCAACTTTGTAGCCCAAATTGTGCAAAAAATTTACCGTTGCCAAGCCAGATTTGCCAAGCCCTACCACCACTTGCAAACCGTCCCCACGCTGAATCAAAGATGCTGATGAATTTATCGTATTTTGTTGGTCAATTGTCATGGCGATATCCTGATAATCAATAAGTAAATGCGTAATTGGACAAAATTAAATCGTACTATTATACCCTCCCCCAGCCCCTCCCAAAGGGAGAGGAACGCCCTCCACCTTTGGGGGAGTATTGGGGAGGGGGAAATGATTGAGAGATAAAGAAACCAATTATAACATTTTCTTGCTTTGATAACATTTTTTTTTATAAATAAGTCTTTAAGTTGTTTGATAAAACAAATTCACCATTTTGGTGAAATTTTGCACAATTTTGGTGCATGGATATTTTTTTGTGGAAATTTTTAGAATAATTGGCTCAAATTCTGATTTTTGGTTATAATAAAGTGCTAACCCAACCCCATGACTTGACATTGTTTTGCAAGTTGTTTTAAAAAATTTTTATCAATATTTTCAAATAGTTATGTTTTCACCCCCTTTTAACATAAATTTTTGAAAAAGTTGGCACATATTTTGAGACACAAAATTTCACAAGCTATTTTTGCAAACAATGTTAAATTTTCAAAGGATATTGTTATGAAATTAATTACTGCTATTTTAAAACCATTCAAACTTGATGATGTGCGTGAATCGCTGTCAGAGATTGGCGTGCAAGGCGTTACTGTTACCGAAGTCAAAGGTTTTGGTCGCCAAAAGGACATACCGAGCTGTATCGTGGGGCGGAGTATGTGGTGGACTTTTTGCCAAAAGTCAAACTTGAGATTGCTGTAACTGATGAGATGGTTGAGCCTGCGATTGAAGCGATTATCCGTGTGGCAAGCACTGGCAAAATCGGCGATGGTAAGATTTTTGTGTCTGACCTTGAGCAAGTGATTCGTATCCGTACAGGTGAAACTGGGGCGAATGCTATCTAATTCAACGCTCGTTTGATTTAATCCTTTCTTAATTTTTCAAAATAACGCACCAACAAAAACGAAAAGGGGGTTTTTATGGATTTGCGTGATGGTTTCTTGTCGCCAAAAATTGGCACTCATTTAACGTCTGTTATCAAAAAATTTGTGACTTTTACCACGTTGGCAGGTTTTTCAAGTTTGGCATTTGCCGAAGAAACATTGGCAATAGAAACACCGACATTAAATGCGGGTGATACCGCTTGGGTATTGGTCGCAACTACGTTGGTATTGATGATGACTTTACCCGGTTTGGCATTGTTTTATTCAGGTATGGTGCGTAAAAAGAATATTTTAGGCACGATGGCTCACAGTTTTGGTGCAGCGGCGATGGCATCTGTGGTTTGGATGTTGGTCGGTTATTCGTTGGCATTTAGTGAAGGCAGTTGTAATCAGTTTGTGGGCGGTTTTAGCCATGTGTTTTTGTCAGGCATTGGCATTGATGATTTGACTGGGACTGTGCCGACTTTGCTGTTTGTGGCGTTTCAGATGACTTTTGCCATTATTACCGTTGCGATTTTGGCAGGTTCTTTGGCGGAGCGTATCAAATTTGGTAGCTTTATGGCGTTTACGGCGATTTGGTTGGTTTTGGTGTATGCCCCTGTTTGCCACTGGGTTTGGGGTGGTGGCTGGCTGATGAATGACGGTGCGTTGGACTTTGCAGGCGGTACGGTTGTGCATATCAATGCAGGTGTCGGCGGTTTGGTGTTGGCTGCGGTGTTGGGCAAACGTCAAGGTTATGGGCGTGAGTCTATGGCACCTTCAAATCTGGCTTTGACTGTGATTGGTACAGGTTTGGTTTGGGTTGGCTGGTTCGGCTTTAACGGCGGTAGTGCATTGGCAGCCAATGGCTTGGCAGGCAATGCGATTTGGTAAGCCAAGTGGCGGCAGCGTCAGGTGTGTTGGCATGGCTTGCGGTTGAAAAGTTGGTGCGTGGCAAAGCGTCTATGTTGGGCGGTGCGTCTGGTGGTATTGCGGGATTGGTCGGTATCACGCCAGCGGCAGGGTTTGTCACGGTCGGCGGTGCGTTGGCAATCGGTATTTTAACAGCGATTGGTTGCTTTTATTCTGTAAACTTTTTAAAACGTCTGTTAAAAAATTGATGATAGCTTAGATGCGTTTGGTTTGCACGGTGTTGGCGGTGTGATTGGTGCGGTTTTAACAGGAATTTTTGTCAGCCCAGCGATTACAGGCAGTCCACTATCTATGCCAATGTTAAACCAAGTTTGGGTACAATTAGAGGGTATTTTGGCAACTGCTCTTTATTGTGGTGTGGTAACATGGATTATCGCCAAAGGCTTACAAGCAACCATCGGATTGCGTGTGAGTGATGAAGAAGAATATCAAGGTTTGGATTTAAGTGTTCATGGCGAACGTTTAGAATAATCTTGTTGTCAAAACCACCAAAAAAAGGCTTTATCATGATGATAAAGCCTTTTTTATTTGATAGTTTTTTAAATTAGAAATCGTACTTTGCATTTCTGGGCGTATGCAATACGCCCCTACGATTTTGTCCGATTTTTGACTTAATTCACTATAAAAATCATACGCTTACAGTGCTTGCATTTCTACGTTTTGATTTTTTTGCTCAGTTTTTGGTGCTGGCAAATTGGTTGCTGGCACGCCACTGCTGGGTGCAGTTACAGGGGTGTTCACTGTTTTTGCAGGATCAGCCGCTGGCGTTGCTGTATCTACCGAAGATGGCACTTCCACATAAGGTAAATTTAGTGTGGTGCTGGTTTTACGGCGGATTTGGTTGGTTAATTCTGGGCTACTGTTAATTTTTAAACCATATGATGGTACGATGGTTTTTAATTTTGGTTGCCATTCAGCCGCTACTTTGTCTGGGAATGCTTTTTCCAGCAACGTTAGCATAATTGGTGGCGATGTTGATGCCCCCGGTGATGCCCCTAACAATGCGGCAATGGTGCGGTCTTTGTCCACAACAACTTCTGTACCAAATTGCAAAATTGCCCCTTTTTCTGGGTCTTTTTTGATAATTTGTACACGCTGACCTGCGGTGATAAGTTTCCAATATTCTGGTTTGGCATTTGGATAATATTTTAACAACTCTTTATGACGGTCGGCATCGCTTAAGCGAGCTTGTTGCATCAAATACGTAGTTAAATCCAAGTTATCCATACCCACTTTTAACATGGCAAATACGTTGTTATGATTGACCGATGAAAATAGGTCAAACCATGTGCCTGCTTTTAAGAATTTGGTACTAAACAAGGCATAAGGACCAAATAACATGGTTTGTTTACCGTCCAAATACCGTGTGTCAATGTGTGGCACAGACATCGGTGGTGCACCTGTTTCGGCTTGACCGTACACTTTGGCTTTGTGGCGAGTGGTCAAAGCTGGGTCTTCAAATGACAAGAACTGACCGCCCACAGGAAAGCCTGCGTACATTTTTGATTCAGGAATACCTGACATTTGTAATAATTTTAATGCCGCACCGCCTGCACCAATAAAGACAAATTTTGATTTAACGGTTTTTTGTTGATTATTTGCCAAATCGGTAAAGGTAACATTCCACGTTTTATCATCGTTTTGACGTAAATCGGTAACTTCATGTTGCAAATTCAAACGAAAGTTTGGGTGTTTTTGCAAACCTTTGGTTAATTGATTGGTAATCACGCCAAAGTTTACGTCTGTACCCAGTGGCATATAAGTCGCCGCCACTTTTTGATTAGGGTCTCGCCCTTCAATCAACAAAGGTGCCCATTCACGGATTTTATTTTGGTCGGTGGTAAATTGCATGCCATAAAACAGTGGATTTTTAATCATCGCCTCATAACGTTTTTTCAAAAAGGCAATGTTGGCATCACCCCACACAAAACTCATGTGTGGCACAGGATTGATAAACTCTTGTGGATTACCCATATTGCCACGTTCCACTTGGTGCGACCAAAACTGACGAGAAATCTCAAACTGCTCGGCAATTTTTACCGCACGTTCTGTTTCTACCACGCCATTTTTTTTCTGGTGTATAGTTTAACTCGGCAAATGCCGAATGTCCTGTACCTGCGTTATTCCAACCGTTTGAACTTTCCAAAGCGACCCCATCAAGACGCTCATACGCCTCAATTTTCCAGTTTGGCTCAAGCTCTTGTAAATAAGTCGCAAGCGTCATACTCATGATACCGCCACCAATCACGACCACATCAACAGGCGTTTCATTCTCGGCAGGTGGCACCGATTTTTTAAACAAGGGCCAATACAAAAATAACACAGCAATGACAATCAATGCCAATAATAACGCACCCAGTATGCGTAAAGAATTGTTTGCTTTTTTCATAAAAATAAAGATATCATCAATAAAAAAATGGACGGCAATTTTACCACAGATTTTTGCATAATTTTGTAAAAACAACGTAACAATTTGGAAATTTTTCTTAATAAAATCATCAATTTTATCATGGTATTTATTTAAAAAATAAAATCGCTTTTTTGCACTTTTTAGACTTATGATAAAAA
>CAKMOY010000050.1 GCA_927911235.1 uncultured Moraxella sp. | reverse complement strand
TAGCAAAATATCGCAGTTATGAGCATTTTTTACCCTTTTTATTCAACTTTATTTGACAATGTGAACCACGACAATGACAAAAACCGTAACCAAAAAAAACCACCACAAAAGCCAAAACCACTACAACAAAAACTACAAAAGCAACAGGTAAAGGAAAAGCCTTGGTCATCGTGGAATCCCCTGCCAAAGCCAAAACCATCAACAAATATTTAGGTAGTGATTACATCGTCCGCTCAAGCGTGGGTCATATTCGTGATTTACCTGTCTCTGGCAGTGGCGATAAAAAATCTGCCAAAGATGACGGCGTGAAACTCTCTCGTGAAGAAAAAGCCCAACAAGCGTTGGTGCGTAGAATGGGCATTGACCCAGAACACGACTGGCAAGCCACTTATGAGATTTTGCCCAACAAAACCAAGGTCATCAGCGAATTAAAATCGCTTGCCAAAGATGCGTCCGCCATTTATCTAGCAACGGACTTGGACAGAGAGGGAGAGGCGATTGCGTGGCATTTAAAAGAAGTCATCGGCGGTGATGACAGCAAATACAGCCGTGTGGTGTTTAATGAAATTACCAAATCCGCCATCACGGACGCTTTTAACCACCCTACCAAACTTAATATGGACAGGGTGAACGCCCAGCAAGCACGCCGTTTTCTTGACCGTGTGGTTGGCTTTATGGTGTCGCCCTTGCTTTGGGCAAAGGTTGCTCGTGGCTTGTCGGCAGGGCGTGTGCAGTCGGTTGCCACTCGCCTTGTGGTGGAGCGTGAGCATGAAATTCGTGCCTTTATTCCGCAAGAATATTGGGAAATTCACGCTGACACCCACCGCCAAAATGAAGATGAAAATATTTGGTTAGAAGCGGTAAAACAAAACGGCAAAACGCTTGCCCTAAAAAATGAGAGCGACACACAAAAAGTTGTAGCAATTTTACAAAAATCGGATTTTATCGTCTCTGACCGTGAAGAAAAACCCACGCAATCCAAGCCGTCCGCTCCGTTTATCACGTCCACCTTGCAACAGTCGGCAAGCACTCGTTTGGGCTTTGCCGTCAAAAAAACCATGATGCTTGCCCAGCGTTTGTACGAGGCAGGCTACATCACTTATATGCGTACCGACAGCACGTTTTTGTCAAAAGATGCCATTGACAACGTGCGTGATTATATTGGACAAAATTTTGGACAAAATTATTTGCCAAAATCCGCCAACGTCTATGGCAACAAACAAAACGCCCAAGAGGCTCACGAAGCCATTCGCCCATCGGACGTAAATATTAAGCCCACCGCCCTAAAAGACGTGGAGCGAGATGCACAGCGACTGTATGAGCTGATTTGGCGACAGTTTGTGGCGTGTCAAATGCTACCTGCCCAATATTTGTCCATGACTTTGACGGTAAACGCAGGGGGCGTGGAGCTAAAAGCCAAAGGGCGTACCATGACTTTTGACGGCTATACTAGAATGCAACCACCTGCCAAAAATGATGAAATTTTGTTGCCAAATGTGCAAATTGGCGAAAAATTGGTGGTAAACGCCATTGACCCAAGCCAACATTTTACCAAACCACCTGCTCGCTACACCGAAGCAAGCCTTGTCAAAGAGCTTGAAAAACAAGGCATTGGGCGACCTTCTACTTATGCCAGTATCATTTCTACCATTCAAGAGCGTGGTTATGTCAAGGTGGAAAACAAACGCCTATTTGCCGAAAAAATGGGCGATATTGTTACCGACCGTTTAATCGGCAGTTTTCCAAATTTGATGGATTATGCCTTTACCGCAGGGCTTGAAGGCAGGCTTGATGAAGTGGCGACAGGCGAGCAAAATTGGAAAACTGTGCTAAACGATTTTTACGGTGATTTTAAAACAAAATTAAATCATGCTAAAGAAAAAGACGGCATGAAACCCAACGACCCAACGGACGTGCCAGACGTACATTGCGATTTGTGTAGTCGTCCGATGCAAATTCGTACAGGCTCAACAGGTGTGTTTTTGGGCTGTACAGGCTACAATTTGCCCCCAAAAGAACGCTGTAAAGGCACAAAAAACCTTATGGCGGTGGAGGCTTTTGCCAGTCAAACCGCAGATGACGACACGGACGAAGTGCAAGCCTTGCTTGAGAAAAAACGCTGTCCAAAATGCAACACAGCAATGGACGGCTATATCGTGGACGGTGGTTTAAAATTGCACATTTGTGGTAATAACCCCGACTGCGATGGCTATTTGCTAGAAAAAGGCGTGTTTGAAACCAGGCAAGGCTCGGATGCACCGACCATTGACTGCGACAAATGCGATGGGCAAATGGAGCTAAAAACAGGGCGATTTGGAGCGTATTTTGCTTGCCAAAAATGCGACAATACCCGAAAAGTGCTAAAAAATGGCGAGGCTGCACCGCCACGAATGACGGCAATACCAATGCCAGAGTTACGCTCGCAAAAATTTGACGACCATTATGTCCTGCGTGAGGGGGCGGCAGGGCTATTTTTGGCGGCAAGCAAATTCCCCAAAGTGCGTGAAACTCGTCCGCCAAAGTTAAGTGAATTACGCCCAATTAAATCGCAATTAGAAGAAAAATTCCACTATTTGCTAGACGCACCCGACACTGATAATGACGGCAATCCGACCATTGTTCGCTGGAGCAGAAAAGGGGCGGAGCAGTATATCGGCTCGGAAAAAGACGGCAAGGCGACTAAGTTTGCGTTGGTGTGGCGAAAAGGGGCGTGGGTGAGTGAGTAATATTATCAATGCCATTTGTTGCTTGATTAATAATCCAATCATTAACTTACAAGCGACTTATCTAGGACGAAACCGCATTAATAATGTTGGTGATGCCCTTGAGCGTTATGTGCAAGATTTATTTATTAATGGTTTTAATTTAGATGAAAACCAAAGAATCTAGCAATTAGAGAACATTTTTCTTATCTTGGCAATACCAGTAATCCGCCTGATATGATGTTAAAAGGTGGCGATGCGATAGAAGTTAAAAAAATTGAAAGTAAAAATTCTGATTTAGCTTTAAATTCTAGTTATCCGAAAGCCATTTTAACCGCTGATAGCCCAATGATAACCGCCACTTGCAAAACGGCTGAAAATTGGCAACAAAAAGATATGCTTTATGTGTTTGGTATTGTGAATGGTGAAAACTTACAAGCCTTAGCATTGGTGTATGGTGTGGATTATGCGGCCGATGAAAGCGTTTATGAAACAATTAAACAGCGTATTAAAACAGGCGTAGAAACCATTGAAGGCGTGGAATTTACCCCAACCAAAGAGCTTGGAAAAATTAAACGCATTGACCCACTTGGAATTACCAATTTGCGTGTGCGTGGAATGTGGCACATTGAAAATCCGTTTAAAGTTTTTAGTTATGTGTATGAACGCAATTTTGACCATGCCTTTAATTTTATGGCGATTATTAATGATGAAAAATGGCAAGCTTTAATTAATCGTCAAGAATTAATTTCGCTGATTGAACATACACCAAATGCACAATTAATTGATATTAATATTAAAAATCCTAATAATCCTGCTCAATTAAAATCAGCAAAACTTATCCAATTTTTTGTTGGAGAAAGTGCATGAAACCAAAAATTATTAGCCTATTTGCAGGGGCAGGGGGCATGGATTTAGGCTTTCGTCAAGCAGGGTTTGATATTGTCATGGCGAATGAATACGACAAAAGTATTTGGGCGACTTATGAAAAAAATCATGATAACCCTTTATTAAAAGGCGATATTCGTCAATTTAGCGACAGCGATTTTCCCGAATGTGATGGTATTATTGGTGGGCCACCGTGTCAAAGTTGGAGCGAAGCAGGGGCATTGCGTGGCATTGATGATGAACGTGGGCAGTTGTTTTTTGACTATATTCGCATTTTAAAAGCTAAGCAACCTAAATTTTTTGTTGCTGAAAATGTGTCAGGTATGCTTGCCAAACGTCATAGTACTGCAGTACAAAACATCATTGAAATGTTTGAAGATGCAGGGTATCACGTCTTTATTGAACTGCTTGATGCTTATGATTATGGCGTGGCTCAAAATCGCAAACGAGTGTTTTATGTTGGCTTTCGTCATGACTTAAATATTAGCGAATTTGACTTTCCAAAGCCCATTGATGATGATAAAAAAATCCATTTGCAAGATGTGATTTTTGATTTAAAAGATACCGTCATTCCTGCATTAGACAATAATAAAACCAATGGTAACAAATGTTTAGTAAAAAATCATGAATATTTTGTCGGTAGTTATTCGCCCATTTATATGAGCCGAAATCGTGTGCGAACATGGCAAGAGCCGTCTTTTACCATTCAAGCGAGTGGACGGCAAGCCCCACAGCACCCACAAGCCCCAAAAATGAGCAAAAATTGCCGAAAATGTATTTGAATTTAATCCCATAAAAGCCGATTTATACCGCAGATTATCGGTGCGTGAATGTGCAAGAATCCAAGGCTTTCCAGATGATTTTGAATTTGTTTATACATCAGTGAATGACGGTTATAAAATGATTGGCAATGCTGTGCCTGTGGGATTAGCAAAAATAGTTGCTGACAGTATTTATCAAAAAATTAATTAAAATAAGGACAAAAAATGACCCCAACCCACTTACGCATTGTTAGCTTTTTAGAAGGCTTATCATTTTTGCTATTATTGGGCGTTGCCATGCCGTTAAAGTACAAATTTGATATGCCCCAATTCGTCCCTTACGCAGGTATGGCTCACGGCGTGCTATTTATCAGTTTTATTGTAATTTTGCTGATTGTTTGCCAATTACAAAAATGGTCGCTAAAAGTATTTTTATTTGGGCTGATTGCGTCCATTTTACCGTTTATGCCCTTTGTTTTTGAGCGATATATTCACAAATTAACACTGGTAGATGATGATTTATACGAAGCGGAAGAATAATTCTATAGGTATATTAAAAAATGCCTCAAAGCTCGTATTTGAGGCGTTGTATTATTGGTTATTAACGCACATATTGGATTAAACGTTCAATATATGCGTGTAAGCTGGTGTCTAATTCAATCGCATTCTCAAAATAATCCACCCCTGCCGTTTTGAGTTTTTCGGCATCCAGTGCCGTTAGGTATTTGGGTTGATAAAAATAAGTAATCAGCGTGCGAAAATTTCGTTTTTGTTCAAATTCTCGCAAAACGTTTGGCGATTTTTAACACTTGTTCGTGTGGAATTTTAAAGGTGATAATCAACATTTCTACATGATTGTTTTGCAAAAAATGGTCTAATAGACAAAATTCATGCTGACACCCCACTCAAAGCCTGATACCATATAGCTTTGAGTAGGATTTTTATGAAAAACAAAAAGTATAGTCCTGTTTTGTAGGTCTACAAAACACCAAGAAAAACGGTAAAAAAGACCATAAACAGCAATATTACTGCAAAGACTGTAATCGACAATTTATTGCTAAAACACGCCTAAACAACCAAGAACTTTGGCAAGAATACAGTGATGGCAAACAAACCCTAAAAGCAACTTGCTATTAAGCACAACTTATCAATCAGAACCATACAAAGACGACTAGACGCAATATCGCATTAACCAATGCAAGTCATTACCTTTGTTTACCACAACA
>CAKMOY010000049.1 GCA_927911235.1 uncultured Moraxella sp. | reverse complement strand
GTACTTCTTTGGATGCCAAAGTAGCGTTTAAATTGTGCGTCACTGAGTTTTTCTGCTTGTTCGGGTATCATGCTTTTGCTGTTTTTTCTAAAAATCAGTATTATACCAAATCACTATTAAGGTTTGGAAAGAGGTCTATTTAACCGTTGAAAACTGGTTACAATTTTAAAAATTATTTTAATTTTTTTACAATATAAAGGAAACCCCATGCACGTTCAAGTCAAAATTTTAAACCCAAAAATCGGACAAGAGCCAAACTTTCCATTACCAAACCGAGCCACAGACGGCTCAGCAGGCATTGACTTGCGAGCTTGTATTGACGAGCCAATCACCGTCAAAGCAGGTGAAACTGTCCTTGTCAAAACGGGGCTTGCCATCTATATCGCCGACCCAAATTATGTGGGCTTGATTATGCCACGTTCAGGGCTTGGGCATAAACACGGCATCGTGCTTGGCAATCTGACAGGCGTGATTGATGCCGACTATCAAGGCGAGCTGATGGTATCAATTTGGAATCGTAGCCAAACCGATTACACATTACAGCCTGCCGAGCGTATGGCACAGTATTTGGTCGTGCCTGTCATGCGTCCTGAGTTTGATATTGTTGATGATTTTTCTGATATCAGCATCCGTGGCACGGGCGGTTTTGGCTCAAGTGGCACGCATTAACAATCTATCACAAACCAACAAAAATTTTATTTTATAATAAAAAACCACTTTTTTGATGATAAATGCCATGAAAAACCCCAATCACCAATTACACCAAAAACCCCAAGAACAAACGATTAACACCGATATTCATCCTTTTTTACCGCAAAAAAGGCTGTTTAAGGCGTATGATATTCGTGGCGAAATGCGTTGGTTTACCGATGATTTTATTTGGTCATTGGCAAATGCGTTCGCAAGGCTATATGCAAGCTGTGGCGATACGGTGGTGATTGGTTTTGACGTGCGAGAACATAGCGAGTCTATCGCCAAATTTTTGGCATTCGCCTGTCATAGCAAGGGTCTGCAGGTGATTTGGCTTGGGCAAGTTACCACGCCAATATTGGCATTTGTCGCCAATCAGTACGCTGGCAATGGCTTGATGGTAACGGCAAGCCATTCTGAAAAGCAGATTAACGGTGTCAAATGGCTTGTCAATCACGAATCGCCCAGTAGCGATGATATTTTACAATTATTTGAACAATTAAACGAAGAAAGCGAACTGTCAGCCGATTTATTAGCAAATATTGACAATATTATTCATCAAATTCACATCTCTACCACCCATTTTGCCGATTATCAATCCGCCATTCATCAAGGCATTGATAACATTTATCAAAAATATTTTATGCCGATTTTGATAAAACTATTGATAAAACTGTTGATAAAAATTTTGATAAAAAAAGTTGATAATTTTTCTCAAAAGTCTGCACAAAATCAACCCTTAGCGATTGAAAAAATTGTCATAGACTGTATGAATGGGGCGACCGCTCGTTTTGCCAAAGATTTGTTTAGTAGTTTTGGGTTGGACTGCGTGATGTTAAACGATACGCCAGACCCTAATTTTCCAAAAGGCAATCCAGACCCTTGCGAAGGCGGACGTTTGCACGAACTTTGTCAAAGTATTTTGTTGCACCAAGCGGATATGGGACTAGCATTTGACGGCGATGGCGATAGACTTATGGTCGCCGACCATACTGGCACACCGTTAAGCCCTGATAATCTGCTGTATTTGCTGGCTGGCATTGCCATTGACGAATACCCAAAACAGGACAAACCTGTCGCCGAAGTAATTTTTGATGTCAAATGCTCGCACCATCTGCCTGTGCTGATTGAGCAACGTGGGGCTGTGCCTGTGATGGAAAAAACGGGCAGTAGCCTTATGCGAAAATCACTACAAAACAAGTCCCGTTTTTCCATTTTTGCAGGGGAACTGTCGGGGCATTTTTTGTTTAATGACGGGTATTTTGTGCTACACGATGATGCGATGTATGCGGGTATTCGTTTAATAAATTGGCTGAATTTTCAACAAGATAGCCTAAAAACCATTATCAACAATTTGCCAAAAAGCGTTAGCACGCCTGATATGTACATTCCGATTGATAGTAGTGAAAGCGGACAATTATTGATTGAACGGTTGTTAAAATTAACCAAAAAACCATTTTGGGCAATCAAAAAACGCTTTTGGATTAAAAATATCCAAACTATTGACGGTTTGCGTTTGGATTTTGGTTATGGTTTTGGGATTTTGCGAAAGTCTAACACAGGCAATTTTTTGACGGTGCGTTTTTCTGCCAATACCTTAGAAGATTTACAAAAAGTGCAAAATGTGTTTGTGGATTTGTGCCATTTTATTGATGAAAATCCGAATAAACCGATTGCCAAAATCGTTGCCAATATTCAACCGATTTAAATTAGCAATATGAAACCGTTCACCCTGAGCTTGTCGAAGGGTCGGTTTCCACTTCGCTTTGCTACGTCTTGCGAAGCAGTGCTTCTCAGGTTCGACAAGCTCACCACGAACGGAAACTCTATCTTAGTCCTGTTTTAATTCAGTATATTTATCAATTTTTTTTAACAAATTAAGGAAAAAAGATGTCGTTAGATTTACCCAAAGCCTTACAAACTGCTGAAGTTTTGACCGAAGCCTTGCCTTATATCCAACGTTTTGAAGGCAAAGTTATAGTCGTCAAATACGGTGGCAACGCCATGACCGACCCAGAGCTTGAAAGCTCATTTGCAAGGGACATTGTACTGTTAAAAACAGTCGGCATTCACCCTGTGGTGGTGCATGGTGGCGGTCCTCAAGTGGATAATTTGTTAAAAGAATTGGGACGCACATCCGACCGCATTGACGGTATGCGAGTCACCGACAAAGCCACGATGGACGTGGTAGAAATGGTGCTGGGCGGTAGTGTGAACAAATCTATCGTCAATCTGATTAACAAACATGGCGGACGAGCCATCGGACTGACAGGCAAAGATGCCAGTCTTATCCGTGCCAAAAAATTGCCAATGAGCAAAACTGACGAAAACGGCAATGTAACTGACATTGATTTGGGCTATGTGGGTGATGTGGTGAGCATTAACCGAGATGTGATTGATTTGATGATTGCGTCTAACTTTATCCCAGTTATCGCACCGCTTGGCGTAGATGAAAATGGCGAAACTTATAACATCAATGCGGACGTGGTCGCAGGCAAAGTTGCAGAATTTATGTTGGCAGAAAAACTGATGTTACTCACCAATATCCAAGGCGTGCTAGACAAAGACGGCAACATCGCCACAGACTTAACGCCAACAAAAGTTGATGAAATGATTGCCGATGGCACGATTTCTGGCGGTATGATTCCAAAAATCAGCTACGCCCTAGACGCTGTTAAAAATGGTGTCAAAAGTGCGGTGATTGTGGACGGTCGTGTTCCCCATGCTACTTTGTTAGAAATCTTTACCGACAAAGGTGTGGGAACTTTGATTAGCAATCATGTGGACTAAATTTTTGTTAAAAACCAATTAAACCACCACCCATTAAGCCAACCGATGAAACGCCTCTTCGTCAAAACCGATAATTAATGTATCATCTTTGACAACGATGGGGCGTTTTATCATGCTGGGATTATTTATCATCAAATCAATGGCAAAATCCTTGTCTTTATCGGCTTGTTGTTTATCGTTCTCATCAAGTTTTCGCCAAGTTGTGCCTTTTTTGTTAAGCACTTTTTCCATACCTGCACGTTTTACCCAATCACGCAACACATCAGCGTCAAGCGTCTGTTTTTTATAATCAAAAAACGTATAAGCCACGCCTAGACTATCCAGTTGGTCAAAGGCTTTTTTCATGGTGCTACAGTTTTTAATGCCGTAAATGGTTGTCATCTTGGTCTCGTTAGTTTTGGTTTTCTTTAAAAATCGTGCCTTGTAGCCAAATGTTGGCTTGGATATAGTCATTGACTTCGACTTTGCCAATGTTGTTGCTGTTGACAGCGATACGCACGGCCACAGGATTATCAAGGCTTTCACGCAAAATCACCACATCAAGCAAGGTAAATTCCACGCCTTTAAAAGTCGCCGCTTGTTTGCCAACGACTTGTCCTTGACACCATGCTTCGTCTTGCTGTCCGATGGTATCACCAAACAAATACGCACACATATTGCCAACGTTAATTTCAATCGGTTGCAACGGCAAATCCGCAGGGTCTGGTTGCCATTTGGCGATTTGGGCTTCTAGGTCTGGGGGGGCAACGTTGTTATTTTTTGCCAAAATGTCGTTAAATGCTCGGTGATAACGAATGGCTTCGGGCTGGTCTACCACGATGACTTCAGAGCGGTTGCTCGGTTTTACATCATAGGCAAAGGCACTTAAATTGATGCGATAGCGTTGGTTTTTTTGGTAAAAAGGAGCGTTAATCGCATAAAACTGGTCAAATGCGTACAAAATCGTCCCATCGTCCATTTTTAACCGCAAAATCGCTTCGGCTTTGTCATCGCATTGATAAATGCTTTCAATCTGCACCCATTGCCCATAAGGGCTATTGACGCACGGATACGCATTGACAAAGCGTTTTGGCTTGCCGCCATCGTTTACTTCAATGATTTGGTTAATATGAATGGGGGCGTTGCCAGATAGCAGAATATAAGGGCTTTTGGCATTGTCATCAAGCGGTGTCGGTATGGTGGCGTTGTCAATGTGTTCGTTAAGCCATTTTGGTACATCGCTTGAAATATCGTTGGTAAAACAAGCCCAATGGTCGGCGTGTCCGACCGCTTGGTCACAGTTTAACAAGATGGTATCTGGCTGATTGTTGCTCATAAAAATTGCCTTTTTTGGATTTGTCTTTGTTAAAGCATTGTATGGGGGCGATTGCTTTTTTTTTCATCTTAAAAATAGGGGTTTTTGTCAATTTTTTTTTGTGAATTTTTGCGAAATACAGCATTTTTTTTCACAAAAAGTTGGATATCACGTTAAAATATGCCAAACTATAGCGTTTTATTTTTTATATTAATCTTTTGAAAATCAAGTTGAAAAATTATGTTTCGTCCTTTAGCCTTGTTTTTGGGATTGCGTTATACCCGTGCCGAGCGGAGTAATCGCTTTATTTCGTTTATTTCTTTGATTTCTATGATTGGGCTGACGCTTGGCGTGGCGGTGCTGATTACCGTGTTATCGGTGATGAACGGCTTTGACCGTGAGTTAAAAAGCCGTATTTTGGGTATGGTGCCACAGGCGACTGTGACCGCAGGCGAGATTATCCCAAATTGGCAACCGCTTGCCAAAGACATCAACGAGTAAAAAATGTGGAGGCGGTCGCTCCGTTTATCCAGTTACAAGGTATGCTGACCGCAAATGGACAGGTCGCAGGCGTGATGGTAACTGGCGTTGAGCCTGAATATGAAAAAAATGTGTCCATTATCCACGAGCATATGAATGCTGGCAATATTGACGAGTTAAAGACAGGCAGTTTTAACATTGTTGTTGGCCAAGATATGGCGGATTCGCTACATTTGGCAATCGGCGATAAAGTTACGCTGGTATTGCCAGAAGCATCGCCATCGCCAGCAGGGGTTATTCCCCGTTTTAAACGTTTTACCGTATCGGGCATTTATGACATCAGCCCAGAAGTGAACAGTATCATGGCGTTTGTGCCGATGAGTGATGCGGGAAAACTGCTACGTTTGCCTGATGGGGCTCAAGGTATCCGTATGAAATTAAACGATTTATTCGTTGCACCAAGGGTCGCAAGCGAAGCGGCAAACTTGCAACCAGAATTATTATTGCCAAGCGACTGGACAAGAACGCATGGCAATCTGTTTGGGGCGATTCAAATGGAAAAAGCGATGGTTGGCTTGTTGTTGTTTTTGATTATTTTGGTGGCGGCGTTTAACATTGTATCATCGCTTGTCATGTTAGTAACGGACAAAAAAGCGGACATTGCCATTTTAAAAACTTTTGGCGCATCGCCAAAACTGATTACCCAAGTATTTATGGTGCAAGGCTTGTTTATCGGTGTGGTTGGGACGATTGCGGGAACGATACTTGGTGTGGTGATGGCATTGTCGGTCAGTCATGTGGTCGGTTGGATTAATACAGCGATGAATTTGCATTTGTTTGATGCTTATTTTGTCAATTATTTGCCATCACAATTAGAGTGGCAAGACGTGCTGATTATCGTGTCTGCGTCCTTAGCTATTAGCTTTTTGGCAACCATTTATCCTGCCAGACGTGCCGCCAGTATCCAACCTGCACAAACTTTGCGGTATGAGTGATAAAAAAAAATGTGCTATTTATCCAATAGCACATTTTTGATTGTTTGGGTTATTTACTCACGGCTGCGATAATTTTGGCTTCGCCTTGGCTGTTGCCAATCGCTTGTTCAATCATTTTACCAGACTCATCAAGCACGCTAATCACATTTGAGTGGTTAATCATGCCCCCTTCGGCAAATTGATAGCGAATGTTCATGGTGTTGGCAAGCATACGCACATCATCATCGCTACCGTTCAAAAATACCCATTTATCATCGGCTTTATAATGTTCGCCAAAGTTTTTTAACACTTTTGGGCTATCGCGTTCTGGGTCAAAACTCACCACCAAAAAGCCTGTTTTGGCACGCACGTCTTCAGGCAATTTTTTTTGTAAGTCAATCATGGTTTTCATCATAATCGGACAAACTTGGTTACAGTTGGTATAAATAAAGGCGACCACTTGTTTTTTGCCTTGTAAAGTGTCCAGTTTAAAAGGTTGGTCGTCTTGGTTTTTCCAGTTGCCTTCTACCAAATAAACCGACTCCCTCAACGCTGGAGCAGGGGTGCTTGCTACGCCCAAATCCACGTGCTTATGTCCGCCGTGAGCCATGTCGCCATGTGTGGCACTTGCTGTTGAAGCGTGCATATCGTGGTTCATGTCATGGTGCATATCTGCGTGAGACGAGCTTGCAGGAGCTTGGCTGTCAGTGCTAGCAGATGGGTTAGGTTGATTGGCTTGTTGGCAAGCGGTTAATAATAAAGCAGTGATTGAGATGGCAAGTAATTTTTTCATAGTGGTGTCCTTTTTAAAAAAGTTTTGAGAAATAAAAAAAATTATCGTTTTGTAGAGTGGGTTAGCAAGGCGTAACCCAGCCTTAAAATGTTAAAATATTTAAACCCCATCAGCCGCACAGCGAAAACCAAGGCTGGCTAAGGTGAATTTTGATTGCAAACTTGAGCGAAAACCATATCGCATAAAGGCGGCGTAATCCGATGGGTCTACCGCACCTGCCGCACCCGAACCGCAGAACATTTCTTGGTTTAAGGTATTATCCGAGCGGGATTCGCCTGTTACAAGGTTGCTGTTAAAGTCTTTTGTCCATTCCCAAATCATGCCGTGCATATTGTATACACCCCAAATATTGGGTTTTTCCTGTCCGACATTACCCAAGGGTTTTGTAGACGATTTGGCGTACCAGTCTAGGATTTTTTGGTTGTAGCCTTTTTCGGCACTGCCATTGACACGAGTTTGTGATGCTTGGGCGACAAATTCCCATTCAGCGACCGTTGGCAAGCGTTTGCCTTGGGCTTTGCAATATTCGTTGGCGGTGTACCATGATACATAGACGACAGGTTTTTTGAGGTCGGCTGTATTCGGTTTGTAGCTGTTGCCTGATTTTTGCCAATGTTTTAAATAGTCTGGTTCAACAAACAGTTTAGCAATATTTTGTTTTTGCCATTTGGATTTTGATTGGACAAAGGCGTAATATTCTTCGTTGGTTACAGGCATTTTATCCATGCGAAACGGTTTGACTGAGACCATAGGGCTGTCTTTACTTAGGTATAATGGGCGGTATGTGCCACCGTTAATTTTTGCCATTTCGCCTGATTTTGGTGTGTTAGCGTGGCTGATTGTCGCTATGAGTAGCATAGCAATAGGACAAAGCGTTGTTACCCCAATATGTTTGATATAAGTTTTCACAAATCTATTCCTATTTTAATTTTAAAAAACGACCACCACATATTGCACGGGCGGTCGTTTACAATATTAACATAAAGGATTATTTAATAAATGTTAAATTAATCACTTATGGCGTTGGTTTGGTTTTTTGGCTTCTGCCACATCTTCGGCTGTTAATTGACCGCCTTTGTTGCCAAAGCTGTTTAACACATACGTTACCACGTTGGCGATTTGTTGGTCGTTCAACGAAACGCTTGGCATGACGCTGTCATAGCTTGAGCCATTCACTGTAATTTTGCCTGATAGACCATTTGCCACAATGCTGGCTGCACGTTTGTGGTTAGCGTTTAAGAAGTCAGAACTTGCCAATGGTGGGAATGCATTTGGCACGCCTTTACCGTCTGGTTGGTGGCAAGCAGCACAGTTGGCGTCATAGGTCGCTTTACCTGCGGCAACTTGTTCTTTTAAGTCCGTTGGCGTTTTGGTTTCTGGTGCTTTAGCATTGTCAATTGCTTGTGGTGCACCTTCTGGCAGATACACGGTATCTTTTTGTTTATGTGAGTAGATAGATGGATTTTCTTCCCCTTCCACTTTTAAGATACCCAACGCCCCTTTGTTAAAGGCACGGAAGATTGAGTGGTCTACCAACACATAGTTGCCTGGTACATCAACTTTAAATTCGGTAATCGCCGCACCACCTGCTGGGATTAGCGTGGTTTGGATATTTTCATTGACCGCTTTACCGCCTTCAAATTTTACTTTATCAAAAATTTCGCCAATCACGTGGAATGATGATACTTTGTTTGGGCCACCATTACCCACGAATAGACGCACATTTTCGCCAACTTTGGCAGTCAAAGCATTCTCGCCTGTCAATGAACCGACAGAACCGTTAAATACAACGTAATCAGGACGTTCGTCAATCGCTTTGTCCATGTCAAATGGTTGTAAACCTTGCTGACCGTATTTGCCTTTGGTATAAAAATCGCCTTGCATGACGTAGTATTCTTTATCCACTTTTGGTAAACCTTCTTTTGGCTCAACCAAAATCAAACCGTACATACCGTTGGCAATGTGCATACCGACAGGGGCAACGGCACAGTGGTAGATATACAGACCGGGTTGCAGGGCTTTGAAGCTGAATGTAGAAGTACGGCCCGGAGCAGTGAAGCTGGCTTCTGCACCACCGCCTGGACCGGTTGCAGCGTGGAAGTCAACATTGTGCGGTACAGTAGAAGACGGGTTGTTAGAGAATTCGACTTCCACGGTATCGCCTTCGCGTCGCGGATCATGCGGCCCGGAACGTCGGCCGTTAAATGTCCAGTAGTGGTATTCCACGCCATCGTCCATTTTCATGGTTTTTTTCGACGGTTTCCATTTTCACGCGGACACGTGCAGGATGGTCGCGGTCGATGGCAGGCGGAACTTCAGGAGCGTGGGTAGTTACCGCGTCGATAACAGGCAGCTCGGCAGCAGGAGTTTCGGCAGCAGCTTGAGCACCGGAAGCAGGAGCCTCGGAAGCTGCAGGAGCGGAAGCGGAAGCGGTTTGCTCGGCAGGTTTTTGGGCAGCTTGCTCACCACAGGCGGCTAAAGCAAAAACTGAAGCAATGATTGCAGCTAAAGCTTGGCGTTTCATAGTTGTCATTTCCTTTAATAACTATTTTTAAGAAGGTCAGGGTATATTTTTTCAACCTTTGTCATCCGCGGCATACCGCTTTCGGCTCTTTCAAACTGCCTTATTCCGGGTCGTCTGAAAGGCATCTCTTGTGAACTTTTGTAGGATTATGTAGGTGGTTTTACCGCTATATCTTGACCTAAATCAATTAATTCATCAAAGATGAACTTTTACTACCCATTTTACTACTTAATAACTAGATAAAACTACATCAAATCATCTATTATTGCTCACATGTTTTATCCAATTCTTTACAAAAATGCCACCGTATTTTTGATAATAAGAATTATTATTGACTATATATCTGTTTTTAAAGATTGTTGTTAAGAGAATATTTCTTT
>CAKMOY010000048.1 GCA_927911235.1 uncultured Moraxella sp. | reverse complement strand
TGTTGGATTCGTTGTTGGATTCGTTGTTGGATTCGTTGTTGGATTCGTTGTTGGGTTAGTTGTTGGGTTAGTTGTTGGGTTATTGGGTTGTTGTTGGCGTTGCTGTTATGGCTGTTGTTATCATTATTACACGCTGTGATTGTCAAGGCGGTAGCGATGATGACAGGCAATGTGGCAAGTTTTTTCATAAAGACCTCATTAATTTGTTTTGATAAAAATAAACTTAAATTTCACAATTTATCAGATAATGGTAAACAGTGTTAAGTGTCAAGTTTTGTTTGTTAAAATACACTGATAATTGGTTGTAACCAATATATTAAAGGTCTATAATAAATGAATGATAAAACATTTGTCAAATAAAATTCATTTTAAAATGTTGGGTGTTATTTTTTGCCCAAGCTACAACCATTTTTTTAACAAGCAGGAGCAATCCCATGAAAAAACTTTCTTTCACACAATTTGCGTTATCAAGCCTATTGGCTATCGGTGCGTTTGGTGGATTGGCGGTCAGTCAATCGGCTATGGCAGGCTGTACTTGTCAAGGCGGTGTAGATTTGGGTGGCAATTTATGTGGCATACCCAACTCAGTAACTGGCAGAATGGATATGGTATTTAATAAAGTCTGTACCGCTGATAGTGATGGTTACACCCCTTCTCCTGAACCCGACCCGACCGTTTTGCGGGGGCAAAGCGATATTGCGGTGGCGTTAAGCCCTAGCACAGGTGTGGTGGGTGTGGCTTCTTATTCATGGGACGATGCAAGTTTCAACCAATCCATGACATGGGGCATAGAGGATTTTGCCCTTGCGTCTTGCCTTGACAAAACCAATTATCTAAACACCCAAAGTTATAATCATGATGTTGTAAGAAAAATCATCAAAAAATACGGCAAAAAAAGCGATTGCCAAGTCGTCAAAAAAACCGAAAATTTGGGCGAAAACTTAATTGCGGTTTTGCGTGGTCAAAAAAGCAACGGTCAATACGCTGTATATTGGACAACTCGTGAAGATAAATACCATTTATTTTCACAACAGCAACCTGAATTTAAACAATTACTTGCCAAATGCCAAGCCGAAGCGACCAATTGTGAAATCATTGGGCAATATGGCGATACAACTGAGATTGATTAAGTTTTAACTTTTAACATTAAAAAAACGGATAAATTGTGATTTTATCCGTTTTTATCAAATTTTAAACAAAAGGAGATTTTATGAAAAAACCCCTTTTAACCGCCCTTCTACTTGCCACTTTGGTGCAACCCACCATTGCCAAAACAGTAATGCCCACGCCAAACACGCCAAGCGAAATGGAGCTAATCAAAGCGTCCAAATACGACCACTTTACCACGCCATACGGCACATTTAACGCCTATGCAGAAACACCGCAAAACAGCCGTGAATATCTCAAAACCATTAATTTTGAACAAACGCTTGACAAAGCCAAAACAGGCGATGCGGTCGCTCAATTTCAAATTGGCAAAATGTATGATTTGGGTATTCAAGTAAAAAAAGATACCAAACAAGCCTTTGATTGGTACAGCAAATCCGCCGAACAAGGCAATAATAATGCCAAAAATAATTTGGCAGGTATGTATCTTACTGGTGATGAAAATGTAAAGTCAGACCCTAAAAAGGCGATTGAGTTGTGGACACAGGCGAGCAAAACCGTACCGTCAGCAAAACTCAATTTGGTACTAAATGGTGACCAAGACAACAAAACCGTTATGACCACCCTAGAGCAATTATCCAATGAAAACTTTTTACCTGCACAGTTTACACTTGGGACGATTTATTATTATCTTGGCAACCCAGACGATAGAAAGAAAGGCTTTGAATTGATTAAAAAATCAGCCGAAGGCGGTCTTGTGGACGCTCAAAATTTTCTTGTGCAAGCGTATATGGGCAGATTGGCGACACTTGATGTCAATGAACGCATTTACAATGCCGAGCAAGCACAATATTGGGCAAAACGTGGTTGCAAAAACGAATACCCAATAGCTTGCCAATATCAAGAGTATTTCAAAGAGTTGCCAGTGATTTTAGAAGAGATACAAAAAGATTTAGAGAAACGACAAACACAGGAGTAATTTTATGAAAAAACTTTCTTTAACAAAATTTGCTTTAACCGCTCTATTACTTGCTACTTTGGTGCAACCCACGTTTGCCAAAACAACACGAACAACAAACCAGAACAAGCAACAAGATGTTTGGGAAAGCGGTTTTGCACAAGGTATTCAAGAGTACAGCGTAGGCACGGTTAATCAATATCTGTTGCTGTCGTGTGATGTTAGCGGTGGATTGGGTTATGACTTGGGCATTTATGTCGATGGGCATGATGGCGATGCGTATGATTTGAGCTTGCCGAATGTGTATTTTTTGTTTGACCAAGACCCAAAACATTACACAATTAACGCTGATATTGGCACAACGCCAAAAGCCAATTGGAATGCATGGATTAAAAAACTTGCCAATGCCAAAACCATTAAACTTATGCAAGATAATAATTTGGTGCTAGAGTTTAATCCAACAGCTCAAAGCCGTGCCAAATACAGCAAAAAATTGGTAAAAGAATGTAATGCGACTAATTTGGTAAAAGATAAATCGCTTTATCAATAATTTTTTAACTTAAACAGAAACAATCCCATGAAAATTAATTTTAACTTTACTGGCTACAAGCAATGTCTTTGCATTTGCCAATGTCGCTCACGCTGAATACCAACATTTTCACTCAAAAGGCTACGCAGTCGGCTGTTCGGTAGATTCTGACGAACCTATTTTTGTCGGTTGCTCTATCAAAGGCGATTATGTGAAGCATCACTATAAGCCAACAGAAGAGTGCGAGCTAGACTGGGGGCAAAACTTTGCTTTAAATGCCAAAACAGGCAAAGCTGAAATTGAATGTGCAGGCGATACTTATATCGGTGTTGATGGTAGCAAATTGCTCAAAGTAGGGCAAACGGTCAAAGGCAATGGCTGGACGTGTACGGCAATTGCAGGCGATGGTATAAAATGTATAGCGAATAATCAAAAGCATGGTTTTATTTTAAATAAAAGTAAACAAATTTTGATTAATAAATAATTAACAGGAAAATATTATGAAAAAACTCATTATCACTGCTATGTTACTCGCCACATTTGTCCAACCAACTTTTGCCAAAAATACTGAAACCTACGCAGGGACTTGGCACGATAGCACAGGCGAAACCATCAAACTTTACCAAGAGCAATCAGCCGACCTTAGCAACGCCAAAAAAGAATGTGGCTCAAGTTTTGGCTATCACTACAAAACCCAAACCCAAAAAGCTGTCAAAGCCGATGTCACCGCCTTTATCAATGAAGCGACTAGCTATGCTGAAGGTGATGATAGCTACGATAAAGCCGACATCACCAACGCCAAAGCCATGTTAAAAAAATTGACAAAAGCAAGCTACCGCACCTTACAGTTTGACTGTGCGGATGGTGGGACGACTTATTATTTCTTGGATAATAAAAGTGGATTTTCTATCAGTCTTGGCTCGCCGTCATTTTTTGGGGTGATTAGCCGTTAATTTTTGATTTTATCCGTTTTAACCACAATCAGCGGAATGATTTATGAAAAAAATTATTATCACAGCCCTTGTCGCAAGTATCGCAAGCCTAAGCTCTATCGCCCTTGCCAAACCTGCCGAATTTCAATTTAGCACCCATAAATTTGACTACCAAATCCCCAAAAAACTCACCGACTTGTGCCAACAGCGTATAAACACAGCACCAGAAGAAGATAAAGAATGGTACACCGAAAAACAATGTATGCGTGTGGATATTGAACTTATCAAAACTAACTATCCGTTCATTGATAAAGTCGTCAATGGCGATTATAACGATGCCAAAGGCAAAAAAGAACTCAAGCAAAGCTATGACGAAGATGCCGAGTACGTCTATGAAGAATTGCAAGACAAAGAAAACACCAAATTCAATCAATACGAACGCTCATCTACACTAAAACTCATTGCCACATCAGCAAATCTAGTGCAAATCAGCCGGGATGATTTTGAATATAATGGCGGGCCTCACGGCATACCAGCAAGAGCATTTTATGTCTTTGATATGCAAAAACAAAAAGAGTTAAAACTTGACGATATTCATATTTCGCCTAACGACAAGGCGAAATTAACCGCCATGCTTAAGCAAAAGTTTATTAATTATCTAAAAAATGACGAAAAAATGACCGATGAAGAAATTGCACATCATTTGGCATTTTTTGGTTTTGACATTACTGATAATTTTTATTTGACCCCACAAGGTATCACTTTTGCCTACAATGTCTATGAAATTGCACCTTATGCTGATGGATTTATTGAGCTACAATTGACCAATAAAGAATTAAAAGGTTTTGTTAAAAATGAATATTTAAACCAAAAGTTTGATAAATTTGATAATGATTGGAGTAAAAATTAAACGGATTATTGCTTCGCCGTCCAATCCAACATTTCATCTAAAATCGCTTTGGCTTTTGGGTCGTACATGACTTTTGGCGAATTTATCATACCCACCACCACATACCACCGTCCAGAATCCCCCTGCACGTAGCCTGCCATACTGGTAACATTTTCCAATGTCCCTGTTTTTATCCACGCCTTGCCGATGGCAGAATTGGACTTTTGCCTATAGCGTAAATCTTTCATCGTGCCTGTTTCGCCAGCCAAGCTTAACGATTGTTTAAAAGTGTCAAAATCTTTATGCACAAAGGCAAAACCCAAAAAATCCGCCATACTATTTGGCAAAATCAAACAATCACGACACAGTCCAGATGCTCGGCTTATGGTCGGTGGGGCAGATGTTTTTAGGTTTTTTTGCCACCAGTTTTGATAAAATCAAACGTCTTTGGATAATCGCTCACCGTCTGTTTGTCGGCATAAATAGGCAATGACAAAGCGACTTGCTCGGTCATCACATTGTTAGAATAATGGTTGATATCACGGATTTGTTCATCAAGTGGGGCAGAGTTGATATAACCCAACAATTTTGGAGCAAATTTGTACCGCCAAAACTGCCATTTTTTGGGTGGGGTGATATGTTCTGGAAAAATAATTTTACCTGTAAAATCAGGCATGATTTTTTGCCATTCGGCACTGACAAAGCGATAAATATACTCGTCCGCATTGGGATAGCTTAGCCAATATTCGCCATCTTGACATTTATCGGACAAATTTTCGTGAAATGTCAAAGTATCAACGCTCAAATCAATGGGCAAATCTTTTTGATTGCTTGGACAAGGTTTTTTATCAGTATTGACAAAATTTTGTGGCGAAAATTGCGATAAATTTGGCGAAGATTGCACCGCAAAAACCGTTTGTTTATCAGCATTTTGTTGTTTTTTAAGCTGAATGTTAATTGTGCCAAAATTCAACAACAGTCCATTTGGCGAAGCGTTATAAGGGCGTAAGCCTTTATTATCAAAGGCTTGATTGTCAAATTGCACATTGTGAAACAAGCGATTATCAATCACCACATCGCCATCAACGTGATTGATGCCCAAATTTTTGACCATTTTTAACAAATCTGCCAATCGCTCTGCCCCAAGTTTTGGGTCGCCTGACGCTTTGATGATGATATTGCCGTACAGCGTGTCTTTCCACACAAAGCCTTGTTGATAGAGTTTGGTTTGCCAAATAAAATCTTTGCCAAGCGTCTCCAAAGCGATAAAAGTAGGAATCACCTTTTGCGTGGATGCTGGCATTCTGGGCGTGTTGGCGTTAAAACTCACCAAAGACGGCTCGCCGATGGGACGAATCACGATACTTACCGCATTGGGGTCAAGGTTTGCGGTGGCGATACGCTCGGCAATCGGCACAGGCAAATTGGCAATATCGGCAAAACTGTTTTGACAAACAAACAACATCATGCCAAACAGATATTTTTTATAAAATTTTAAAAAAACATATTGCCAAACCTTAAGCCCAAATAAAAAACTCACTTTAGCATATTTTTTGACAAGATGAAAAAAACTTTGCAAAATTAGCTTATTTTTGCAAATGACAAAATAACATCGCCGTCATGATGGCATCGTTTAGGGCATCGTGTGTAGGCAGTTTTGGAATGTCAAAATCAGTTAATAGTTGCGTTAAATGTTTGGGACTTGCGACCAAATTGGGGTCTTTTTTGTGTAAAATCTGCTGATGTAACTGGCTGATATCAATAGTTTGATTGGGTAGGTTTGTCCCCAAAAATGGTTTAGCAAGCTGATTGATAAAGCCCATGTCCATTGATACACAAAAGCCGATAATTGGGAGACTGCCAACAAATTCAAACAGTTTTGGTAACATTTCATCATAGCTGATACCATTTGCCACATCTTGCGGACGCAAGCCATGAATCACAATGCTATCATGGCTTGGCATGACAGGTGGACAACAAATCAGCGACAATGCATTGCCCGTATCAATGTGAAAACTGTTATTTTGTTGATAAATTTTGACCGCACCAAAGCTTAAAATATGGTCAGTTTTTGGGTTTAACCCTGTCATTTCAAGGTCAAGGCTCACCCATTCTTGGGCGGGTTTTTCATCAAATAAAAAGCCAAATTCTGGGCGGATTAATTGACTTTTTTTGTCGTTGTTTTTTACCGCTTTGGCTAAAAAAATGGGGAGTAAAAAATTGGCGAAATTTATCAAACATTGTGCAATCCTTTTAACATTTATTCGGTTTTTTAACGCTGATGGTTTAAAAATGTCCAATCTAA
>CAKMOY010000047.1 GCA_927911235.1 uncultured Moraxella sp. | reverse complement strand
GTATTTTTTGTCTTGTTCGTATTGGTTTTGCCATTCGGCTAACGCCCAGTTATAGGCAAGACGAGCCACACCGCAAGCCTTTGCAAAGTAGGTTGCTTGTTTATTCGTTGGGTCTAGGGCGATGGATGTGTCCACGTTATTAGGGTCATTCTAGTACTTATCGTAACGTCTGTGTCCTTTTGGCGTTCTTTGGGCAACAAGTACACCGCTTTCGTCCCATCTGCGTAATGTTGAGATAGATACGCCAAGTTGTTTTGATGCTTCGTTGATACTAATTAATCTGTTCATTTGGATATTATAAAGTAGATTTAGTTAGTTTTCAAGAAGCAGTTATGAACCTCCTACATTTTAAACATCAATTATATTTTTGCAACACGTTCACCTGTCGCTTTACGAGCTTGTTTTAACGCTTCAGGCACTTGCGAGCCTAGCTTTTCAAACAACTCATCATGGCTGGCAAGTTCTTCTTCCCATTTGGCTTTGTCAAGGCTTGTTACCGTTTCAAATTGTGCTTGACTAAACTCTAAACCATTCCAGTTTAAATCGTCATAGGTTGGCATATAGCCGATTGGCGTTTCCACCGCATTGCCTTTGCCTGTCGCACGTTGTAAAATCCACTCAAGCACACGCATATTTTGACCATAGCCGTCCCAAGCGAATTTGCCGTTTTCATCACGTCTAAACCAGTTTACGTTAAAGATTTTTGGCAATTGGTTGCCGTTTTGTTCAGCAACTTTGGCAATGGTTTCGCCCATGTTTAACCAATGGTTAAAATAATCGCCCATGTTATAGCCTGTAAATGGCAACATCGCAAATGGGTCTCTACGCACGATACCTTGCTTGCCTTCAGCGGCGGCGGTAACTTCAGAACCCATGGTAGCGGCTTTATACACGCCGTCTACCCAGTCAAAACTTTCCACCACCAACGGCACAGTATCCGCACGGCGACCACCAAAAATAAACGCAGAAATCGGCACACCGTTTGGATTTTCCCAATCTTTGTCAATAATTGGGCAGTTGCTTGCCGATACGGTAAAGCGAGCATTTGGGTGAGCCGCTTTGCGACCGCAGTCAGGTGTCCAGTCGTTGCCTTGCCAATCAATCAAATGTGCTGGGGCTTCTTTTGATTTGCCTTCCCACCAAACGCTACCGTCATCAGTTAAAGCAACGTTAGTAAAAATCACGTCTTTGGTTAAAGTTTGCATACAAGTTGGGTTGGTTGCGTTTGATGTACCGGGTGCAACGCCAAAAAAGCCTGCTTCTGGGTTAATCGCATAAAAACGACCATCTTTATTTGGCTTAATCCACGCAATATCATCGCCAACGGTTTCTACTTTCCAACCTTCATAACCTGTAGGTGGGATTAACATGGCAAAGTTGGTTTTACCGCACGCAGATGGGAAAGCGGCAGCAACGTAATGTTTTTCGCCTTGTGGATTGGTAACACCAAGAATCAACATATGTTCAGCTAGCCAACCTTGTTCACGTCCCATCACAGACGCAATACGCAACGCCAAGCATTTTTTACCAAGCAACGCATTACCACCATAACCAGAACCAAACGACCAAATTTCACGAGTTTCTGGATAATGCACAATGTATTTTTCATCGTTACAAGGCCATTTTACATCTTGTTCGCCTTCGGCAAGCGGTTTGCCAACTGAATGTACGCAAGGAACAAATTCGCCATCTGTGCCAAGCACGTCAAATACCGCTTTACCCATACGCGCCATGCGTTTCATATTAACAACAACATAAGGCGAATCCGACAATTCAATACCGATATGAGCGATATGGCTACCAAGTGGCCCCATGCTAAACGGCACAACGTACATGGTACGACCTGCCATACAGCCGTCAAACAATCCGTTTAACGTTTCACGCATTTTGGCTGGGTCTTCCCAGTTGTTCGTTGCCCCTGCGTCAATCTGTTTTTCGCTACAAATAAAAGTACGACCTTCCACACGAGCGACATCGCTAGGGTGCGAGCAAGCTAGGTACGAATTTGGGTATTTTTCTTCGTTTAACTTAGTCATCATGCCGTTGTCGCACATCATGCCAAGCAAGCGTTGGTCTTCTTCTTCCGAGCCATCGCACCACTCCACACGAGCAGGTTTGGCTAAATCAGCGATTTTTTGGACAAAATCAATAATGCCTTGATGTTTTACATAATCTGGGGTGTTAATAGCAATGCTCATAAAAGCTCCACTGGTAAAGAAAATATATAAAATATAAACGATAGTCTTGTCAATTTGCTTTAATACTGCGTCAAACTCGCTCATAGTACTATTTGTACAATTTCGCTCGTTTTCCTTGTCTTAAAACAAATTGCTTTGACTATTATAAAAATATAAAAACACAAAAACTGCCAAACAAAAGTTCAACGGTCTTTTAATCAATAAGAAAACGCTGCCAAAATAATTGACATCGTTCGCAAATTAAGCATTTGAGTTTGAGAAAGTTTACATTTCATAAAATTGAAAACATAAAATTAAAAAATGGTGTCATAAAAAACTTGTATATTAAACCACAAAATTACAAATTTTTTTAGTCATTTTACAAAAATATTGCAAAATATTTCAATATTTATGATTAAAATCATTAAACTTGTTAAATTAATTAACAATTATTAAGTTTTTTAGCTGCTTCCATCGCAAAATAGGTCAAAATACCATCCGCACCTGCACGTCTAAAACCAAGCAAACTTTCCAAAATCACCGCATCCGTCAGCCAGCCATTTTGAATCGCCACCATGTGCATGGCATATTCGCCAGATACTTGATAAGCGTAAGTTGGCACACCAAACGTGTCTTTGACTTCACGCACCAAGTCCAGATACGGCTGACCCGGTTTTACCATCACCATATCCGCACCTTCTTGTATGTCTAACGCCACTTCGTGCAAGGCTTCGGCACGATTGCCAAAATCCATTTGATATTGTTTTTTGTGTCCGCCTTTTAAGTTACCGCTACTACCGACCGCATCACGGAAAGGCCCATAATATGCCGATGCGTATTTTGCCGAATACGCCATAATCGCCGTATTAACAAAGTTTTCGCTGTCTAAACCTTGACGAATTGCCAAAATGCGTCCGTCCATCATATCGCTTGGCGAAATAATATCCGCCCCTGCACGAGCATGACTTAACGCCTGTTTTACCAAGACTTCCACCGTTTTGTCATTGGTTACATAGCCTGTTTCATCAAGTAAGCCGTCCTGTCCATGAATGGTATAAGGGTCAAGGGCAACGTCCGTCATGATAACCATCTCTGGCACAGCGTCTTTAATCGCCTTGATAGCGGTACACGCTAAGCCGTTTTCATCATAGGCGTTTTCGGCAAGCTCAGTTTTTTGGCTTGGGTCAATCACAGGAAATAGGTCAATTGTGGTAACGCCTAAACTTAACAATTGTTTGGCATAATCAATCAACAAATCCACGCTCATACGTTCTACATTTGGCATACTTTTGACCGCTTCACGCTGATTTTTGCCGTCAAGGACAAACACAGGAGCGATTAGGTGTTTTGGTTCAATGTGGGTTTCTTGCACCATTGCACGAATGTTGTCGTTGTAACGCAAACGGCGTAGGCGAGTGGTGGGGAATGAGCGGTTAAACGTATAAGTCATGTTTTTTATCCTGATTTTGTTAAAATATGATTTTTAAAAGTTGTTAAGAAAGTTACAATCAATTTTTCTGCGTGCTATTTTAACATATTTTAGATATATTTTTTAAATTTTATCTTAAAGATAATCAAAAGACGATACCATGCCAAACAAAACACCCACCACCGCTATTTTAGACGTTGATTTTATTGAAGAAAAAGACGAACATTCCGATTTAACTAATGAACAAGAGTTGGTAAATATCCGCAATCCAATGTTGCAAAACCAAAATGACAATCCGCTAAATTTTAGCGAAAATCTGCACGAAGTCGGTCATCAACTTGCCGAAATCATGAGCCATAGCCCATTTTTAAAATTAACCAATACCGTGTTTAATTTTGACAATACAACCGAACAAATCACTGGAAAAACCGTTTCAACGCCTGATTTGATTGGCAATGTCAATTATCAAATTTTGCATGGTGGCGTTTCAGCAACTGTACTTGATACGTTGGGCGGTGTGATTGCCATGTACGAGATTTTTAAACGGAGGCAAGGCACATTTGACGAACTTACCAAAAAAGTGATGAAAGTGGCAACGGTGGATTTACGCATTGATTATTTGGCGGTGGGGCGTGGGGCGTTTTATGCGTCCACAGGCGAGATTATCCGTATGGGGCGAAAGGGCTGTACGGTGCGAATGATGTTGGCGGATGATACAGGCAAGCCGATCGCGCATGGCATTGCCAGTTATGCGTTTTAATAAAAAAAACGTTCGTTAATTTAACGAACATTTTTATTTTTTTTAAGTTTTTTTATTTTTTCGCTTTTGGTCTTTATTTGCCAATTGTTTGGCTTTATCCACCGCATTTGGCGTGCTTTTTGGTGTTTCTAGTGCAACATCTGTATTCACCCCACCGCCTAGTACTTGATACAGTTCAATTTGACTGTTAATCATGTCTTGTTGTGCGGTTAATAGACTTTCTTCGGCAGAATATTGGCTACGCATGGCATCTAGCACGCCTAAATAATTGTCCAAGCCTGCTTTAAAACGTGCGTTAGCAATGTTCAAGCTTTTGGCGTTGGCTTGTTTCATGCTTTCATAGCCTGCAATTTTTTGGTTTAAGGTCGCACGAGTGGCAAGCACGTCATTGACTTCTTTAAAAGCGGTCTGAATGGTTTTTTCATAACTGCTTAACGCAATTTTTTCATCAATTTCGGCAACTTCATGTTGTACGCCCAAATTACGATTAAAAATCGGAATACTCACACTTGGCGTAATGCCCCAGCTAAATGTGCCAGACTTGAACAAGTTTGACAAATCACTGCTTGCCGTGCCTGTATTTGCTGACAAGCTGATACTTGGGAAAAAGTTGGCACGAGCCACCGCAATATCCGCCCCTTTGGCTTTTAGGTTATATTCGGCTTGGCGAATGTCTGGGCGATAATATAACAAATCGCTTGGCAAACCTGTGCTAAAAATCTTGTTGTTGGTGATAGATTTGACAGGAGCTTTTGGCAACAAAGCATTGTTAAACTCTGTGCCGACCAACTGGCGTAACGCATTTTGGTTTTGTAATAAAGCGGTTTGTAAATTGGCAATGCTGATTTTGGTAGAATCTACCAATGATTGGGCTTGTACGCTGGTCAATTCTGAGTCCAAACCTGCTTGAAAGCGTTTTTTGTTAATGTTTAACGATTCTTCACGAGTTTTTAGCGTGTCTAATGCCAATTGTAATTTGGCAATGTTGTAGCTATACGCCACATAACTTTGGGCGATACTGCTAATTAAGCTGATTTGGGCGGTGTCTTTAGCTGCCCCTGTTGCAAAATAGCTTTGTAAAGCAGATTCTTTTTGATTGGCAATTTTGCCCCAAAAATCAAACTCATACGACGACATAGACAAGCCAACATTATAGCTTTCGCTTGGGTTTTTGTCTTGTGCTTCACTTGCACCATAACCCATTGAGCCTGATACGCCCACGGTTGGAATGTTGCTATTATCGCTGATTTGGTAAGCGGCACGGGCTTTTTGAATGCTTAAAACCGCACTTTGAATATCTTTGTTATTTTCAAGGGCGATTGCAATCAGTTGTTTTAAATTATTGTCGGTATAAAAATCTTGCCAGCGTTGCCCTGCGATGCTTTTGGCTTCGGCATTGCTCACGGTTTGATTGTCATAAACGGCATAAGCAGTATTGATAGGCAGGTTCGGTTGGGCGACCACAGGGTCGGTTTTGGCTTTTGGAATGGCTTGACAAGCGGTTAAGCTGATAAACAATACGCTAAGGCTACCGATTTTTAAGGGATTTAAGACGTTCATATTGTCATTTTCCTAATATGTTTTATAAATTCTGTTAGCAAAAAATGGCTTAATCTTGATTAAACCATTTTTTTTATATTTTACCTTATTTTGTCAATCAAATTCATCACTTTAATGATTGGTATGATTGATTGGCTCATGTAATGTTGTGTTGTCTTTTGACAAAACCACATGGTTTGAGCCGTTTGCACTGTTTGGATTATTGGTGTCATTTGGTTCTTTAGCTTTAATGATTGAGCGAACCCACACATAGAACATTGGGATAAAGAACACACCCAAAATCGTGGCACTCACAACACCGCCCAACACAGACGTACCAATGGCATTTTGGCTACCTGAACCTGCCCCAGTCGCCAAGAATAACGGCACAACACCGATACCAAAGGCAAGCGATGTCATGATAATCGGACGCAGACGCTGACGAGCGGCGACCGTTACCGAATCAAACAAATTATGCCCTGCGTCTTGGCGTTCTTTGGCAAATTCAATAATCAAAATCGCATTTTTTGCCGAAAGACCAACAACGGTTAATAGACCCACTTGCAAATAAATGTCATTTGACAAACCACGTCCACCTGTAAACAGCAACGCACCCAAAATCCCTAGCGGAACAACAAGCAATACCGCAAACGGAATTGACCAGCTTTCATACAACGCTGCCAAACACAAGAAAATCACCAGAATAGAGATGGCGTATAACATTGGTGCTTGTGCACCAGATTTACGCTCTTCAAGTGATAGACCTGTCCACTCATGGCTGATACCTTGTGGTAGTTTGGCAATCATGGCTTCCATCGCTGCCATCGCTTCACCTGTACTTTTGCCAGGGGCGGCACTACCTTGTAGGTTCATTGATGACAGGCTGTTATAACGGGTCAAGTTTGGCGAGCCGTATTGCCATTCTGTCGTGGCAAATGAGCTAAACGGAATCATGTCGCCTTGATTGTTACGCACATACCATTTGTTAATGTCTTCTGGTGTGGTACGGCTGTCGGCTTCGCCTTGTAGATAGACTTTTTTGACACGACCACGGTCAAGGAAGTTATTAACATAGCTACTACCCCAAGCCGTTGATAGTACGCTGTTAATGGTGCTAGGTGCGACACCCATTGAGTTGGCGGTTTCATAATCCACGTTTACTTTGAGCTGTGACGAATCTTCTAAACCATTTGGACGCACGCTTGTTACGTCTTTGCTTTGTGCCGCCATACCAAGTAGCATATTACGAGCTTCTAGCAGTTTTTCATGTCCGACATTGCCTGCATCTTGTAATTGCAAGTCAAAGCCTGTCGCCGTTCCCATACCTTGAATAGCAGGTGGAGCAAGAGCGAATACTTGGGCTTCATTCACTTGGGTCATAAAGTAACCCATTGCGCGCCCTGCAATCGCTTGGGCTTTATTGGCATCGCCTGTACGGTTTTCCCAATCTTTTAGACGGATAAAGGCTAAGCCCATGTTTTGCCCTTGACCTGCAAAACTAAAACCATTCACAGCAAAAATACCATCAACATTGTCTTTTTCTTGGGTTTGATAATAAGTCGTTACTTTATCAATGACGGCTTGTGTTTCAGCTTGGCTAGAACCAGCTGGCAGTTGTACAAGCGTCATTAGCATACCTTGGTCTTCTTCAGGTAAGAATGAACTTGGAATACGCAAGAATACCAACGACATAATCGCAATCACGACCACATAACCAATGGCATACAACCATTTGACTTTGATACTTTTACCAACAAAATTTTCGTACTTTTTACTAACATTATAAAAAGAGCGGTTAAACCAAGCAAAAAAACCTGTTTGACCTTCACCATGTTTATCATGATTTTTTGAACGTTTTAAAATCGTGGCACAAAGTGCAGGAGTAAAAATCAACGCCACAATCGCCGATAACACCATACTGGTAATCAAGGTAATGGAGAACTGACGATAAATCACCCCAGTAGAACCACCAAAAAACGCCATCGGAATAAATACGGCTGACAAAATCAACGCAATACCGATAACCACTTTGCCAATCTCACGCATGGATTCACGAGTGGCATCCACGACCGAGATATTTGGGTCTTCTTCCAAAATACGTTCCACGTTTTCCACGACAACAATCGCATCGTCCACCAACAGACCGATAGACAAAACAAGGGCAAACATGGTTAAAACATTGATACTAAAGCCTAACACGTACAAAATACCAAACGTGCCGAGCAAAACCACAGGCACGGCAAGCGTTGGAATAATGGTTGCACGCCAGCTTTGTAAAAATAGGAACATCACCAAGAACACAAGCACAATCGCTTCTACCAACGTATGCACAACTTGTTCAATTGACAAACGCACAAACGGTGTGGTGTCATACGGCACGACCACGCTCATACCTGCTGGGAAGTTGGGTTTTAATTCGTTGATTTTGGCTTCAACCGCTTCACGAGTGTCTAACGCATTCGCACCTGATGCCAAGGAAATACCGACACCTGCGGCTTCTTTGCCGTTATACATGGATAAAACGCTGTAACTTTCGCTACCGATTTCTACTTTTGCCACATCACCAAGACGCACTGTCGCACCGTCATTGGTTGATTTTAGGATAATATTGCGAAATTGTTCTGGCGTTTGTAATAAACTTTGTAAATTAACTGTGGCGTTAATCACTTGACGGTCGTTTGAGGTAGGTTGCTGACCGACTTGTCCTGCTGACACTTGCGTGTTTTGGGCTTGAATAGCAGACACAACATCAGACGGCATTAGGCTGTAAGTACGCAGTTTTGCAGGGTCAAGCCAAATACGCATCGAGTAAGCAGAACCAAACACATTGACACTACCCACGCCTTCCACACGGCTTAATTGGTCAACAACATTTGAGTTTACATAGTCAGCAATATCTGACCTATCCATACTGCCATCTTCAGATAAAAAGCCCATTACCATCAAAAAACCACTTGATGATTTGTTCACCGACACACCCATACGCTGTACCATTTCTGGCAATGAGCTGGTGGCGGCTTGTAGTTTGTTTTGTACTTGTACTTGGGCGGTATCTGGGTCAGTACCGTTTTCAAAGGTTAAAGTAACTTGAGCTGCACCGCTTGACGATGAGCTTGATGACATATACATCAAGCCGTCTAAGCCTTTCATCTGTTGCTCAATAATCTGTGTAACCGTATCTTCAATGGTCTGTGCCGATGCCCCTGGGTAAGTCGCACTGACCGTTACAGTCGGCGGTGCGATACGTGGATACTGCTCAATCGGTAGCTTAAAAATCGCAAGCACACCCATCAACATGATGAGCATGGCGATTACCCAAGCAAAAATTGGGCGGTCAATAAAAAAACGTGACATTAAAATCCCCTATTTTTGCTTATGGTTTTGGTTGGCTTGCCGAAGCACTACTTGCTACAGGTGCGTTCATATTTGCATTCGCATTTTGCCCTGCTTGTCCGCTACTATCAGGTACATAAGGTTTGACTTCAACTTGTTGGTCTGGTTTGACTTTTGCACCGCCAACCACAACGACATTTTCGCCTTGTTTTAAGCCATCAGTTACAACCCATTGTCCTTCGTATGTGCCACTGGTTTTGACAGGGCGGACTTGGATTTTTTTGTTGGCATCAACGATATACACAGTCGTATCACCTTTGGCAGTACGGTTAATCGCACTTTGTGGCAATAGCACAGCATTATTCACTACGCCTTGAATGACTTCGGCACGCACCATCATACCCGGCAATAGGATAAATTCATCGTTATCAAACACCGCACGCAAATTCACCGTACCTGTGTCGCCATCAACTTTGGCTTCTTCAAAACGCAACTGACCAATCACAGGATAGGTTGAGCCATCAGACAGTTTTAAACGTACTTGTGCCGAGCTTGCCTGGCTTAAGTTACCATTCATCATCTGACTGCGTAATGCCAACATTTCCGCTGATGATTGGCTAATGTCCACATAAATTGGGTTTAACTGCGAAATAGTAACCATTTGCGTTTGCCCTGCACTTGCCAACGTACCGACATTGACTTTTGAGCGTTCTGTCTGACCACTCATTGGTGCAGTTACAACAGTACGCTCCATGTTCAACTGATTGCCTTTCACCGTTTGCCCTGCTGCGGCGGCAGTTTTTTGAGCAGCAACAATTTGGGCTTGGGCGTTTTGACGGCAGCTTCAGCACTTCTCACCGTTGCCACGCCTGTGTCATATTCTTGTTTTGAAATGGCATTTGAACCTTTTAACATCTCCAAACGAGCCAAATTGGCACGAGCCAATGCTAACTGGGTTCTTTGGCTTTCCAAATTTGCCTCTGCTGTACCGATATTTGCCACCGCTTGCTCATAGCTTGCCCGACTGCCTGCCAACGTACTGCTATAATTGTCTTTGTTCAAACGATACAAAGGCTGACCACGTTTTACAAATGCCCCATCACGGAACAATTGTTCATCAATAATACCAGACACCTGTGGCGTAACAATCGCCTCTTGATAAGCGACCGTCTTACCAGACAGCTCTTTCACCAAAGGCACAGACTGAAATTGTACAGGCAACACATTCACCACAGATGGTGGCATCTGCTGGGCAGCTGCCGCTTGCTGTGCCGACTGGTCTGACTTGCTACAGCCAGCCAAAAACACCGCACTTGCCAATGCTGTCATCAACAAACAGGATATTTCATAAAAACCTCATGAAAAAAATAAAAATTAACAGCGTATTATAAAGTAAAAAGCAACAAATAAGTTGCAAATATTTGTTAAAAAAAAAGTTACAAAAATCATGCAAATAATAAGATTAATGTAAAAATTATCAAAATTTTCTAAAAATGGCATATATTTTAAAAAAAAAGTGTAGATTTGCATACCAACAATATCAAACAAAGCTATTTGTTAATAAACAAAAAAGCAAAAAATAGATGGTTAAACCCTGTTTTGCCAAAAAATATCTGCTAAAATAGCCATATAACCGACCAAAATTTTTTTAAAAAATATTTAACAAAACCTAACGAGAAAAAAATGGACTTACGCATTATCAAAACCCACAAAGCCATTCGGGACGCTTTTATAGACTTGCTAAGCGAGCAAGAATATGACGAAATTACCATTCAAGATATTTTAAACAAAGGTTTGGTAAATCGTGCCACTTTTTATAAGTATTATGCAGGCAAAAGTGATTTGGCAGGGCAAATGATTACCGATTTTCGCCAAAAAATTGAACAATTGTTAAATGATAGACTGACTGCTGATGTACAAATGTTAGAAATTATCATGGATAATCATAGACAGGCAATTTTTGAAATTCGCAAACAAATGTTAGCTTTATGGAAAATCCGCACCAAAAAACACAATCTGTATCAAGATATGTTTGGTATGTTAAAACAAAATTTTATCGTGTTGGCACAACAAAAAAACGGACGATATGCCTTTGCCAAAAAACCTTGATTACCAAGCGACCATCATGGCAACGATGTTTATGACCACGTTAAAATATTATTTTGAACAAGATTTGCCAATCCCCAAAAACTTGCCTGACGATTGGCAACAGATGATTGATATTGCTAAAATTTAATAAACATTTATCTATCTATTATTTGATTTTTTGATAATATCATCAAAAATTGTCAACTCTTTTTCCATATAATCCAAAATTTTGTCAATATTTAGCAACGCTTTTCGGCACGCTACAATACAAAAATCAATGTTGTTTTCGTAAGTACACAGCGTGATGTTCATCGCTTGGTCGTCTAGGACAACAGATGCAGGATACAAGGCTTGTAACTTCGCCCCATGCCAATATAACGGCTGTTTGGTAGACGGCACGTTGGAAATAATCAGATTAAAGCCACGATACTCAGGGAACAATCCTGTAACCAACTGTAGCCACGCTCGGCTATACACCAAACCACTGTAAATAATCGCACTGGCTTGATTCATACGTGCAAAGCGGTTTTTGCTGTTGGTGGTACTGCCGTAAATGGTTTTTAGGCGTTCCACAGGGTCATCAAGATGAGTAGCAAGGCTTGCGAGTATAAAGGTGATTTGATTGCCAACATTGTCATTTTGGCGGACAGATAACGGCACAAAACTTACCAACGGTTTTTTTGGCAATGCGTCCAAATCCAACAAATAACGGCGAATCGCCCCTGCACAAATCGCCAAAACTACATCATTAAAACTGACAGCAAAATGCTTGGCAATCTGCTGAAAACGGCTCATCTCAAAGGAAGCAACCGCCACATAACGAGAGCTTGAAATCGGCTGATTGAGAATACTGTCTGGGGCTTGACTGGAGGTGATGTAGTTTTTATCAAAGCGTTCGTACAGATTTTTTAACAATTCCAAACCCACAGGTAGCACTGCCGAGCCTTGCTCTTTGGCAATGCGTAACAAGGATTTATTTTTTGGAATCAAACCATCTAACACATGGCGATGACGTGTCATCAATGACCAAATCGGCAAACTCACCTTTTCGGTGGGCGATTGTGATAAGGATTTTTTTACCAACTGCAACGCCGCCACACCGTCAATCATGGCATGATGAATTTTAAAATACAAGGCAAAACGATTGTTCTCAATGCCTTCAATCACATGACATTCCCACATTGGTTTTGATTTGTCAAGCAAATTGGCGTGTTCTTTTGACACATAGTTTAACAATTCGGTCATGCGAGCAGGTTTTGGCAAGGCAATGTGGCGAAAATGGTGCGACACATCAAAATTTTTATCCGTTTGCCAAAACAACAAACGGTGCAACACCTGATTAAACGGAAAAGTCGGTGGCGTTTTGTTATCACGCATGAGTTGCACAAGATCGCTGACAAAGTTGTCTTTGGCATCTTTTGGCAATTCAAACAAAAACAGTCCACCAATGTGCATGGGCTGATTGCGATTTTCTAATAACAAAAACAACTGGTCGGTGGCGGTCAATAAACGCATAAAATTTCTCAAAACCTGAATAAAAACTTAACGAAAAAAATAACCTGTCTGCGGTGAACTGGCTTGTGCCATCGCACGCATCGGCATACGCCCTGCCAAAAACGCCTCTCGCCCTGCTATCACAGCGTGCTTCATCGCACTTGCCATTAGCACAGGATTTTGAGCGTGGGCAATCGCCGTATTCATCAACACGCCATCACAGCCAAGCTCCATCGCAATGGACGCATCGCTTGCCGTTCCCACGCCTGCATCAACCAACACAGGCACTTTGGTTTGTTCAACAATCAAACTTAAGGTATGACGGTTTAACAAGCCCAAGCCAGAGCCAATCAAACTTCCCAACGGCATAATCGCCACACAGCCCATACTCTCTAACTCTTTGGCGACAATGGGGTCATCTGATGTATAAACCATCACATCAAAACCATCATCAATCAAAGTGCGACAGGCTTTTAACGTTTCTACCACATTTGGGTAAAGGTTTTTTTCATCGCCCAACACTTCCAGTTTGACCAAATTATGTCCGTCAAGCAACTCACGAGCAAGCTGACAAGTCCGCACCGCCGTTTCGGCATCAAAACAACCTGCGGTATTTGGCAAAATCGTATATTTGTCAGGCGAAATCACGTCTAACAGATTCGGTTCACTTTTTTTTGTCCAATATTAACACGGCGAATAGCAACGGTAACAATCTGGGCTCCGCTATTTTCAATGGCTTGGGCGGTTTCGGTTAAATCTTTGTATTTGCCTGTGCCGACCAATAAGCGTGAAGAAAAGGTGCGTGAGCCGATTGTAAATAAATCTTGATTTGACATAAACTTGCCTTTTTATCAAACGTTAAAATTAGATTATTATAACAAATAATCGCTCGTTTCTTAAAATAAATTTCAAGTTTTGCCAACAAATCAGCAAAAAATACACAAAATTGTCATTAACAAATCGCTTATTTTGTTTTACAATAAACTTTTTTAATAACAAGGAAAATTTTATGAATTTACAAGCCTTAATGCAACAAGCCCAAATGATGCAAAAACAAGTAGAAACCAATGTGGAAAACGCCAAAAAACGCCTAGCCGAAAAAGAAGTCCACGCCGAAGCAGGCAACGGCTTGGTAAAAGTTACCATGAGTGGCAAACACGTTGTCAAACGCTTGCAGATTGACCCAAACTTGCTCCAAGATGAGCCTGATATGATTGAAGATTTAATCGCTGCCGCCATCAATGACGCTGTGCGTCAAGCAGACGAACTGCACGAAAAAGAAATCGCAGGGGCAACAAGCGGTATGGGCTTGCCACCAGGGATGCAAGGTTTGTTTGGTTAATTTGTCAAACTTTTGATAAAAATCAATCATCTAACCACAAATAACCATCTAAATGACTGATAAAATTGGCTTTATCAGTCATTTTTATTCATCTTATTCAATTTTAGAACCTGTATTCATAATGTCTTTGCAATGAAAAATGAGATAAATTGCCAGCTTTTCAAGGAAAAACGCAGACTGATAGTTATTCTATCAGTCAAGTTTTTGACGCAGAAAAGCAAACAAGTATTTACCACAAATTCACATAATTTTATTGCGTGATGTTGTGAATAAAGGTTCTTACTTACATGGAAAAATCTGTGCT
>CAKMOY010000046.1 GCA_927911235.1 uncultured Moraxella sp. | reverse complement strand
CAACATTACGTCAGTAAAATTTTACAATTTTTAACAAACATTTATTTGCTTTTTCATTGCAAAAACGTTATGAATACAGGTTCTAACATTTAAAAACTAAAAAGCTCGGTCAAACCTAGCCAAACATTTTAGCGATACAAGGGTACTCTTATGGCAATGAATGCAGTTCGTCAAAAAAAATTAATGTGGGTCATCGCAACCCTTGTCGGTGCGATAATTGCGGTCGCTTTGGTGCTGTATGCCGTGCGACAACAAACTGACTATTACTATGACCCAACCGCCATCAGCGAAGGCAAAGCCCCCCAAGAAAAACGTATCCGTGCAGGTGGCATGGTGGTGCGTGGTAGCGTACAAAAAGGCGATGTTGTCAAAAAATTTGAAATCACCGACTACAAAGCCATCGTCCCTGTAGAATACGAAGGCCCGTTGCCCGACTTGTTTGCCGAAGGCTCTGGCATTGTGGCAACAGGCGAGTTAAAAGGCAAAACATTTATCGCAAGCGAAGTATTGGCAAAACACGATGAAAACTATATGCCACCTGAAGTCGCAAAATCGTTAAAAGAAGAACACCAAAAACGTGGCACAGACACCAATGGCGAACAATTTATCCCTGCAACGCCTGTGAAATAACGTTTGTAAAATTAAATAGGGCGTATGCAATATGCCCCTACTGTATTATTTTCAATCACTATAAAAATGGCTTTAACTCGGTTTTACCACCGTTTTTAACAATGCCAAAAACCCTTGTATATAAGCAAGCTCGCTACTGTCCGCTCGTGTGCCTGCGTATAATTGACAATACACGCCATCGCCCAGCGGACGGCTCACCACCCAGCCTTTTTTCTCATATTCTGCCACCACCCAATCAGGCAATGACGCTACGCCACGTTCGCTTGCTACCAGTTGAATCAGCATGGCGGTCATCTCGGTGGTGCGGATTTTGGCAGGCATGACATCGGCAGGCGACAAAAAATGTGCCATAATGTCAAGGCGTTTTTGCTCCACAGGATAGGTGATTAAGGTTTGATTGATTAAATCTATCGGCAAAATTTTACTTTTTTCGGCAAGTAAATGCGTAGGCGACAGTACCAGTCGGCTTTCATATTGAAACAAAGGCAAATACACAATGCCATCAATCGGCAATTTGCTCGCTGTAATCAACACATCAATTTCGTTATCCATCAGCATTTTGTGCGGTTCTGGCTCAAATCCTGACGAAAAATCCAAATCCACATCGCTCCATTGTTTGCGATACAAATTTAAAATCGGCATAAGCCAATCAAAACAGCTATGACACTCACTGGCAAGACGCAGTTGCCCTGTTTGTCCATGTGCTAGACGCTTGATATTGGTGGTGGTGCGAGCCACCAAAGGCAAAATCGTGTCAGCAAGTCGCAACATCTCTTTGCCTGCTGGGGTAAAACTGAGCGGACGAGAACGCCGATTTACCAATTCCACATCATAAAAACTCTCAATGTCTTTTAATTGGTGCGAAATGGCAGAAGCGGTAACGTGCAATTCTTCGGACGCACCTGCCAATGAGCCTTGCGACCGCAGAGCGACCAACATTTGTAAATGACGAAGTTCTATCATGACAAATTTTCTCCATCAATTTTTTTGATTTTTATTTGATTTTGATAAAATCTTGTATAATATGAACAATTTTAACAAAATTTGCCAAAAAAATGAATTTTTTTCAACTATAATTACCAAAAAATTAAAAAAACTGACACACCAGTCGGATTTTTTAAAAAATTGCTTGTGAGTTGCTAAAATTTTTAGTAATGTAGTGTTGCACTTTATTTAAAATTTTTGTGTGTAAAATCAATGGATAAATTAAGGAAAATTTTTTATGACCGACACCGTAAAACTTGCAACCGAACACCAAAAGCCTTGGTTGGCAACCTATGAAAAGTACAATCTCAATTATAACTTGCCAATTCCTGATAACAATACCACTTTGATTGATATCTTTGAACGCAGTTTTAACAAATTTGGCGACAATGACGCTTTTGTCTGTATGGGGGCAAGGCTGACTTATCGTGAATTGGATATCAAAAGTCGTCAATTTGCCAGTTATTTACAAAGTTTAGGACTTAAAAAAGGCGATGGCGTGGCGGTCATGATGCCAAATATTTTGCAGTACCCTGTGTGTATGATTGGCGTGGTACGTGCAGGTTTGACCTTGATTAATGTCAATCCACTTTATACTGCGTCAGAGCTGGAACATCAGCTTGATGACGCTGATGCCAAAGTGTTGGTGATTTTGGAAAATTTTGCCAAAACTTATCAAGATATCGGCAAAAATTTGGTGGAACACGTGGTAGTCTGCTCTATGGGCGAGTTGATGAGTCCGTTAAAAGGCTTTATTGTCAATTTTGCGGTGCGTCATATCAAAAAAATGGTACCTGCGTGGCACATTGATGATTATACCACTTTTAAAGATGCGATTAACAGCGTATCTGCCAGTCAGTACAAACGCCCAACCGATATCAAAGGCGAAGACATCGCCGTGCTACAATACACAGGTGGTACGACAGGCGTTGCCAAAGGTGCGATGCTAACACATACCAACCTTGTGGTGAATTTGTATCAGTGTTTAGAATTTGCCCATCAAGTATTTTCTGATGATGAAATCCAAGGCGAATACAGCGTGATTGCGTTACCGCTTTATCATATTTTTTCGCTTACCGCTTGTGCGTTGTTGGGTATGCACTTAGGACTTATCGGCGTGTTAATCCCAAATCCACGAGATTTGGACGGTTTTGTCAAAGAATTGGACAAATATAAACCGATATTCTTCCCTGCGGTGAATACCTTGTTTAACGGTTTGGCACATCATGCAGGGTTTAGAGCGTTAGACCATAGTAATTTAAAGGTATCCCTTGGCGGTGGTATGTCGGTGTTGCCATCAACTGCCGAAGAGTGGAAACGTATCACAGGTACGGTGATTTTTGAAGGTTATGGCTTGTCAGAAACGTCGCCTGTTGCTACTTTAAATCCGTTAAACCAAGAAACTTTTAGCGGAAAAATCGGCGTGCCATTCCCACAAACCGATGTCAAACTGATTGACGATAACGGACGAGAAGTGGCGATGGGCGAACGTGGTGAAATCGCCATCAAAGGCCCGCAAGTCATGAAAGGCTATTGGAAACGCCCAGAAGCGACAGCCGAGACCATGACCGCAGATGGTTATTTTAAGACAGGCGATATCGGTATCATGGACGAGCAAGGCTATTTTAGAATCGTGGACCGCAAAAAGACATGATTTTGGTATCAGGTTTTAACGTGTATCCAAACGAAGTTGAAGAAGCTTTGGCAAGCCACCCCAAAGTGCTAGAATGTGGCGTGATTGGCGTACCACATGATAAAAGTGGCGAAGTGCCAAAAGCCTATGTCGTGCGTAAAGATGTCAGCTTGAGCGAAAAAGAATTGTTAGATTATGCCAAAACCGTTTTGACAGGGTATAAACGTCCAAAATATGTCAAATTTGTGGATGAATTGCCAAAATCCAATGTTGGCAAAATCTTGCGTAAAGAAATTCGCAAATTAGAAGAACAAAGCTAATCATTTTCACAAGCAACACAATAGGGATAACTTTTATCCCTATTTTTCATTGTATCAAAAAATATCAAATATGATGGACAATCAAACCGACTGGTATCACTTTTGGCAACATTTTGCCGACACACAATCTGCCAATCCACCGCCTTGGTGGGTAACTTATGAACGTTACAAAATTCCGCCGTTTATCAATTTGCCACCTTATGATTATTCATTGGTGGATTTGTTGGAAAACAGTTTTCAACAATTTAACAAACGCACCGCCTACATTAGCGATAACCAAACTTTAACCTACAAACAACTGGATTTGCAAAGCAAAATCGTAGCGACTTATCTACAATCACAAGGCTTGACGATAGGCGAGCGAGTGGGGGTCATGTTGCCAAATTTACTGCATTATCCTGTGATTGCTTGCGGTATCATACGAGCAGGCTTGACGTTGGTGAATATCAATCCGACTTATACCCATCGTGAACTGGTACATCAACTTGCTGACAGCAGTATTAAGTTTTTGTTTTTATTGGATAAATTTCAAAATAATATTGCCAAAGAATTGGATAATTTATCCAGTTTGCAACAAGTGATTATTTGTCGTGATACGGATTTTCAATCGCATATTTATAGGCAAGTGATTTCGGCGGTGAATATTGGCTTTGGTGTGCAGTTGCAACAAAAAATCGCATGGTTTGGCAAACGCCAAATTCAGCGAGTGGATTTTAGCCAATTACAAAAATTAAGCCAAACTTTTATTTATCAAAAACCATCTTGTACCCTTGATGATGTGGTGCTGGTACAATATACAGGTGGCACGACAGGCACAGCAAAAGGGGCAATGCTCAGTCATGGCAATATTATCGCCAATATTTTGCAAATTGATAATCTGCTGATGTCGGCGTATGATGATGACTTGGATAATGATATTTTGCTGACCGCCTTGCCTTTGTATCATGTCTTTGCGTTTAGTATTTGTTGTATGTTATTGATTTATCGTGGTTTTTGCGGATTGTTGGTTGCCAATCCGAGCCATATTCAAAATATCATTACCGCCATTAAACATCACCCACCAAGTTTTATTTTGGGAGTGAATACCTTGTTTCATGGTTTGTTAAAACAACGCAGTTTTCGCAGTTTGGATTTTTCGGCATTAAAGGCAAGTATTGGCGGTGGTATGGCGATTTTGCCAAAAACCGCTCGCACTTGGCAATATGTGACTGGCACGCCGATTGTGGAGGGTTATGGGCTGTCCGAAACCGCTCCAATTGTTACGTTTAATCCTTTGACGATTGCCCATTTTACCAATAAAATCGGCATTCCCACGCCTTTGACCGATGTCAAAATCGTTGATGAAAATCAGCAAAAAGTAGCGATTGGCGAACGTGGCGAAATCGTTGTTAAAGGCCCACAAGTGATGATAGGCTACCAAAATTTGCCCGAAGAAACCAAACAAGTTTTTACCCATGATGGTTATCTTACCACAGGCGACATTGGCATTATGGACAATTATGGCTTTATCAAAGTGGTGGACCGCAAAAAAAGACATGATTTTGGTGTCAGGATTTAGCGTATATCCCAACGAGATAGAAACGGTGATGTGTGAACACCCTGATGTGCTAGAATGCGTGGCGATTGGCGTGCCAAGTGTAGAGCGTGGCGAAGAGCCAAAAATTTTTGTGGTAAGTCGCAATCCACAATTGACCGAGCAGGATTTGTTGGATTTGGCAAACAAAATTTGACAGGTTATAAACGCCCACGTCATGTCGCATTTTTGGAAGATTTGCCAAAATCGGCTGTTGGCAAAGTGCTAAGAACCGAATTGCGAAAGCGAGAAGGCTTAGCATAACCCACGCTACCACAGTGCAATGCGTAACTTCTAGTTATTTTAACTTTTTCGTTTACGTTTTTTACTTGTCAAAAACAATTTAGCAAGGTAGTATAGGCGAGGTTTATTTTTTATATTTTTAAAATCTTTGAGGAAAATCATGCGTAACGACAACCGTGAAAATCACCAATTACGCCCCATCAGCTTTCAACGCAACTACACCAAACACGCCGAAGGCTCAGTACTCGTCTGCTATGGCGACACCAAAGTTCTTTGCACCGCAAGCGTAGAAACCCAAGTCCCACGATGGCTCAAAGGCACAGGCAAAGGCTGGATTACCGCCGAATACGGTATGTTGCCACGAGCCACGCACGAACGCACCCAACGTGAAGCCGCCAAAGGCAAACAATCTGGACGCACCCAAGAAATTCAGCGTCTTATCGGTCGTAGTCTGCGTGCGATGGTGGATTTGGAAAAATTGGGTGAAAACACCATTCACATTGACTGCGATGTCATTCAAGCCGATGGCGGTACTCGCACCGCAAGCATTACAGGGGCGGCGGTGGCGTTGGTTGATGCCTTAGAAAAACTGCAAGCCAACAAAAAACTTAAAGCTGACCCATTGGTCGGTTTGGTGTCTGCTGTGTCGGTTGGCATCAAAAATGGCGAAGTGTTGCTAGATTTAAATTATGAAGAAGATTCTAGCTGTGATACCGATTTGAATGTGGTGATGACCCAAAAAGGCGAATTTATTGAAATTCAAGGCACAGCCGAAGAAAAACCGTTTACCAGAGCCCAAGCGGACGAAATGTTAGCCGTTGCTGAGCAAGGCATTAAGCAGTTGATTTCGGCACAACAAACAGTTTTGGGTTGGTAATATGCTCACCGTTACCGAAAATGGCGTAAAAATCGCCCTAGAAACCAATGCTTCTGCCAATCCACTATTACTGCTTATCATGGCAACGGCGATTTTGCTGTTTATGGTCGGCGTGGCATTGGCGTGGGGTTTTTTATCGGTGCGAGCGAGCATTGGAGCGTTGGCGGTGATTGCGGTAATGTCGTATATTTGGCGATATGTCAAACAAAAAAGCGAAATCCCAGTGATTACAGGCGGACAGGTGTTGTTGTCCGCTTATCGCATTGAGCATCAGGGTTTGACTGGCAAAAAAGTGTATCAAATTCAAGCGGATGATGTCATTCAAATTCATCAAAATCATTTGACGATTTTGTCAAAAAACAAGCCAAAACTTGTCATCACAGGCTTTAGCCAAAATCAACACATCGCCATTAGCCAATCGGTTTTGCAAGGCAAACAAATCCAAACTCAAGGCAAAGCAATAAAAATGCAAAGCAATTAAAAATTCAAGAACAATACGTCATCATATGTCGTATTGTTACGATTCCCCCTTTTTTTCTGCCAAAATTTGCTATCATAGGCACATCAAGTTAAAAAATTCAATAATTCAAATTTTTAATTAATATCAAAAATCGGACAATTTGTAGGGGAGTATTGCATACGCCCAAAAATGCAAAGTATGATTTTTAATTTAATTGATTATAATTGTAAAGGAAATTCATTATGAATGAAGATAAAGAAAAAGCCCTCACCGCAGCACTAGCCCAAATTGAAAAAGCCTATGGCAAAAACACCATCATGCGTCTTGGTGATGAATCCGCTCGCCAATTGGTAGACGTGATACCAACAGGCTCGCTAGGGATAGACATTGCATTGGGGATTGGTGGTTTACCAAAAGGGCGTATCGTAGAGATTTATGGACCTGAAAGCTCTGGTAAAACTACCTTAACGCTACAGACCATCGCCCAATGCCAAAAACAAGGCGGTACGTGTGCGTTCATTGACGCAGAACACGCCCTTGACCCTGTATATGCCAAAAAATTGGGCGTAGATGTAGACAATCTTTTGGTAACACAGCCAGATAACGGTGAACAAGCCCTTGAAATCGCTGATATGCTGGTGCGTTCGGGTGCGGTGGACATGATTGTGGTGGACTCGGTGGCGGCACTGACCCCAAAAGCCGAAATTGAAGGCGAAATGGGCGACAGCCACATGGGTCTACACGCTCGTCTGATGAGCCAAGCCTTGCGTAAAATCACAGGTAACGCCAAACGCTCAAACTGCATGGTGGTGTTTATTAACCAGTTGCGTATGAAAATTGGCGTAACTTTTGGTAGTCCAGAGACCACCACAGGCGGTAATGCGTTAAAATTTTATGCGTCGGTGCGGATTGACATTCGCCGAATTGGTTCGGTAAAAGATGGCGATAATATCATCGGTAACGAAACCAAAGTCAAAGTCATCAAAAACAAACTTGCACCACCATTTAAAGAAACCAAATTTGATATTTTATACGGCCAAGGCAGTAACTTTTTGGGTGAAGTGCTTGATTTTGCAGTAGATTTGAACTTTGTCAAAAAATCAGGTGCGTGGTACAGCTACAACGATAGCAAATCGGACAAGGTCGTATCAAGGCGATTACCTTTTTGGACGAAAATCCACAAATCGCCCAAGAGCTTGAAGCCAAAGTACGAGAAGCCAAATTGGGCAACTTAGATGATTTACCTGTTCATCATGATGACGACAGCCACGAAGAAATGCCAGAAGAAGTGGAAGAGTAATTCTGTGTATCAAATGATACATGATGACAAATGTAATACATACCAAAAGCATAAGTGATTGAATTTCTTGTGCTTTTGTTTTTTTAAAAGTATAAAATATGACAGAAACTTCAAAAAACCACGATTTACAAACTCGCTCTATTGCCGAATTTACCGAAAACGCCTACCTAAATTATGCCATGTACGTCATCATGGACAGAGCCTTGCCCCACGTTGCGGACGGCTTAAAGCCTGTGCAACGCCGTATCGTCTATGCCATGAGCGAATTGGGCTTAAAAAACACCGCCAAACCAAAAAAAATCCGCCCGTACTATCGGCGATGTTATCGGTAAATACCACCCGCATGGCGACAGTGCCTGTTACGAAGCGATGGTGCTGATGAGCCAGCCATTTAGCTACCGTTATCCATTAATTAGCGGTCAAGGCAACTTTGGTTCGCCAGACGACCCAAAATCGTTCGCCGCCATGCGTTACACCGAAGCCAAATTGTCAAATTATGCCAATTCTTTATTAGCCGAACTTGGACAAGGTACGGTGGATTGGCAAGACAATTTTGACGGTACATTAAGCGAGCCTGTAACCTTGCCTGCACGTTTGCCCAATATTTTGTTAAACGGTACGACAGGCATTGCTGTGGGTATGGCGACCGACATCCCACCGCACAATCTCAACGAAGTGGTAAAAGGCTGTATCGCTTTGTTAAAAAATCCTGAAATGTCTAATAAGCAATTATTAAAATACATTCCTGCTCCAGACTTGCCAACCAATGCTGAAATCATCTCTACAAGCGAAGATTTGTACGCCATGTACAGCACAGGGCGTGGTAGTTACAAAATGCGAGCGACTTATTATGTTGATGAAAAAGAAAAAAATCTAGTTATTATCAATGCCTTGCCTTATCAAACGTCTGGTAAAAAAGTCATTGAACAAATCGCCCAGCTTATCATTAACAAAAAATTGCCTTGGGTGGTGGATATTCATGATGAATCCGACCACGAAAACCCTTGCCGTATCGTGCTAGAACTGCGTTCTAACCGTGTGGACATTGACAAGGTGATGAGCCATTTATTTGCCACCACCGACCTTGAAACCAGTTTTCGTGTTAATCTGAACATGATAGGCACAAATGGCAAACCGCAAGTCAAACCGCTAAAAACTATTTTGACCGAATGGCTATCGGTTCGCCGAGATACGGTCATTCGCCGTTTAAATTTCGTTTAAACAAAATCAACGACAGACTGCATATTATCGCAGGTTTGCTTGTGGCGTATTTGCACATTGACGAAGTCATTCGCATTATTCGTGAAGAAGACGACCCAAAACACGAGCTGATGAGCCGTTACGCTTTGACCGACATTCAAGCCAATGCGATTTTGGACATTCGTTTGCGTCAATTGGCAAAATTAGAAGAAATTGAGCTCAATGCCGAACGTGATGAATTGCAACAAGAAAAAGAAAAAATTGAAAATTATTAAACAATCCTGAACAATTAACCAATCTGATGATTGAAGAATTGAGCGCTGACATGAAAGAGCATGGCGACAAACGCCAATCGCCAATCGTGGAACGTGAGCAAGCCGTTGCCATTACCGAAAGCGACTTGACCCCAAGCGAAGCGGTAACGGTTGTCGTATCGCAAGCTGGCTTTATCCGATCGGCAAAAGGGCATGACATAGACCCAACGACTATGAGCTACCGCTCGGGCGACAATTATCTCACCCACGCACAGGGCAAATCCAACGAAAAAGTCTATCTGCTAGACAGCACAGGACGTAGCTACCGCCTTGATGTGCATGGCTTGCCGTCCGCTCGTGGACAGGGTGAGCCTTTGACAAGCCTGCTAAAACCGCCAAGTGGGGCAAGTTTTGTCAAAGCAATTATGGGGGCTGATGACGGCAAAATTATTTTGGCAAGTTCTCAAGGTTATGGTTTTGTCAATCAAATTGGCGAATTGGAAACCAACCAAAAAGCAGGCAAAAATATCATTAATTTTGACGAAAAAGCTGAATTAATAACGCACCAAATCGCTGAAAATGATACGCTCGTGGCGGTGGTGAATTCATCTGGGTATTTGCTTGTGTATCCGCTTGCTGACTTGCCAATGATGAAAAAAGGTAAAGGCAATAAGCTGATTGATTTGAAAAATGATGAAACGGTGGTGGCGATTACCACGTTAAAAGATGGTGATAATTTGGCGGTTATGGCTGGTAAACGCACGATTACGCTCAAAGCTGATGATGTGAAAAACTTTATGGGTAATCGTGGGCGACGTGGGGGGCTGTTGCCGAAAGGGTTTCAGAAAGTGAGTGGGGTGGAGAAAATTTAGTGGAAACAAAATTGGAGTTTGAGTATATTCGTTATGGCAATCGTTAGTATGACATTCAAAAAAGGGTGATGAAAAAGCCTTAACGATTGAAACCGATAAACATTTGGTAGAAGATTTTACCAAAGTTTGTCAAAGCCAACGTTTAAGCATTAATGAAGTCATTAGCCAATTTATGCAATCTTATATAAGACAATTTAATACAATCTAAAATGAAATGATTTGCCAAAATTTTACAAACAATAACATCATACAGAAATTTTAGTGATAGTAAAAAATCTCCAAATGGAAATTTTAAAAACTGACACTATTTTCATCAAGTATTGTCTATCTGTTTAATTCTTCAAAGCCTTGGCATGATGTTCAAAATGGTCTTTGATAAAGCTTGCAATAAAATAATAACTATGGTCGTAGCCTTCATGTAGCCTTAAAGTGATGGGGTAATTCACTAATTTAGCAGATTCTTCAAACAATTGAGGTTTTAGCTGTTCCATCAAAAATTCATCTGCCTTGCCTTGGTCAATTAAAATTGGCAAATGCTTTCGTTTAGCCGATTGTTTGATCCACTCAAGACTATCATAATTTGCCCAAAGTCTTTTATCTTCACCTAAATATGCACTAAAAGCTTTTTGCCCCCAAGGTACTTGAGAAGGAGCAACAATCGGCGAAAAGGCGGAAATGCTAGTGTATCTATCAACATTTCTTAGCCCAACCAATAAAGCCCCATGCCCGCCCATGCTATGCCCAAAAATGCTACGTTTATCATTGGTAGGGAATTTTTTCTCAATTAAATCGGGTAATTCATCAACAATATAGTCATACATTTGAAAATGCGTTGCCCAAGGCTCTTGGGTCGCATTGACATAAAATCCTGCTCCTTGTCCCAAATCATAAGCACTGTCATTTGCCACATTTTCTCCACGTGGACTGGTATCAGGCGACACCACAATGATATTGTACTGACTGGCAAACTGCTGAAATCCTGATTTGGTGATAAAATTTTGCTCGTTACACGTCAAGCCCGATAGCCAATACAATACAGGACATGCTTCGCCTACAATGGCTTTAGGTGGTAAATATACGCCAAATTTCATTGGCGTGTGGGTTGTGGTGCTGTCATGTTGCCATACTTCTTGGCGACCAGCAAAACTTTGGTGCGATTCGATACGTTGCATTTTTTTCTCCCTTTAAATTAAAAATGAATGACAGAACGAATCGATTTGCCTTCGTGCATCAAATCAAACGCTTGGTTAATGTCTTCAAGTGGCATGGTGTGGGTGACAAATGGCTCAAGTTGAATTTCACCGTGCATGGCTTGTTCAACCATATTAGGTAGTTCACTGCGACCTTTCACACCACCAAACGCCGTACCAAGCCAACGGCGACCTGTCACTAATTGGAATGGGCGAGTGCTAATTTCTTGCCCTGTCCCCGCCACACCAATAATCACGCTTTGCCCCCAACCACGATGAGCCGATTCAAGAGCCGAACGCATGACATTGACATTGCCGATACATTCAAAGCTATGGTCAACGCCCCAGCCAGTCATTTCGACAATCACTTGTTGAATCGGTTTGTCGTAATCCTTTGGATTGATACAATCGGTTGCTCCAAATGAACGAGCCAATTCAAATTTTTCGGGATTGGTGTCAATGGCGATAATGCGTCCCGCTTTGGCAAGTTTCGCCCCTTGCACTACCGCAAGCCCAATACCGCCCAAGCCAAACACCGCTATGCTGTCGCCTTCTTGCACTTTGGCGGTATTTTTGACCGCACCTAAGCCTGTCGTTACGCCACAACCAAGCAAACAGACTTGTTCTGGATTGGCTTCGGGATTAATTTTTGCCAAAGACACTTCAGCAACCACCGTATATTCGCTAAAAGTCGAACAGCCCATATAATGATAAATCGGCTGACCTTGATAGCTAAAACGAGTCGTGCCGTCTGGCATTAAGCCTTTGCCTTGGGTGGCACGCACCGCTACGCACAGATTGGTTTTGTTACTTTGACAAAATAAACATTCGCCACATTCTGCAGTGTAAAGCGGAATGACATGATCACCAACGGCAATGCTTGTTACGCCTTCACCCACCGCCATGACAATGCCCGCTCCTTCATGCCCCAATACCGCAGGGAATACGCCTTCGGGGTCGTCACCGCTTAGGGTAAAGGCATCGGTATGACACACGCCTGTGTGGGTGATTTTTACCAAAACTTCGCCTTTTTTGGGTGGGGCAACGTCAATTTCCACAATTTGTAATGGCTTGCCTGCTTCAAAGGCAACGGCAGATTTGCTTTTGATAACGCCATTTTTGGCAAATTCGTTTTGAATGGTTTCAAAAAGTTGGGTCATGGTTTTTCCTTGATGTTAAAAATAAAGTTGTTAAAAATAATGCTTGTAACGTGATAAAATTTGGGGCTGTACTAGATTAGCTATCATATTATACTAAAAATATGAAGCTAACACATTGTAAATTAAGTAAAAAGTACAGAAAAAACTACTTGAATTTTTTGTACTAGAAGTAACTGTTTGAGCAGCAGCTGACTTTGGTCTTTTAAAACGTAATGGCAAGGTTTAGGTTTAATTATGGGACACCATCTAATCAACTTAAAATATTGAGAAAATGGTGTGAAATTTAACTCTAATCTAGTACAGCCCCAAAATCATTGTATCACAAACTCTTTTAACACAGCGATTTTATCACGGATTTTCATTGCTTCTTCAAACTTTAACTCTTTTGACAGATTTTGCATTTGCTTTTGTAACTGACTGATATGTTTTGCCAATAAATCTGGCGAACGCAAATCTGTATATCCACATCGGCTAGGGCTTCATTTTTACCATCTGGAATTAGATTTTGCACGTCATTTAAACGTTCGGTTTCGCCTGTATCTATCTTATCGGTAATCGCCCGTTTTGCCGATGTTGGCGTGATGTTGTGTTCTTGGTTAAAGGCGATTTGTTTTGCCCTACGCCGTTCGGTTTCGTCAATCGCCTTTTGCATACTTGGCGTAATGCTATCAGCGTACAAAATCGCCTTGCCATTGACATGACGAGCGGCACGCCCAATCGTCTGAATAAGCGAGCGTTCCGAGCGTAAAAAGCCTTCTTTATCCGCATCAAAAATCGCCACAAGCGACACTTCAGGCATATCCAAGCCTTCACGGAGCAAATTAATGCCAACTAGCACATCATGCACACCTGTGCGTAATTCGTGAATGATTTTCATTCGCTCCACCGTGTCAATGTCCGAATGCAGATAGGCGACTTTGACGTTATATTCTTTGAGATAACTGGTTAAATCTTCCGCCATGCGTTTGGTAAGCGTGGTAATTAGCACACGTTCGTCAAGTTCTTTGCATTTGTTAATTTCGCTTAATACATCATCAACTTGGGCTAAAACAGGGCGAATTTCCAAAATTGGGTCTACCAACCCTGTCGGACGCACGACTTGTTCTACGACTTGCTCGCTTTTTTCAAGCTCGTATTGGGCAGGCGTTGCCGATACATAAATGGTGCTTGGGGCAATGCGTTCCCATTCTTCAAACTTCATGGGACGATTATCCATCGCAGACGGCAAGCGAAATCCGTAATGCACAAGCGTTTCTTTACGGCTTCTATCGCCTTTATACATCGCACCGATTTGTGGTACGGTAACGTGGCTTTCGTCAATAAATAGCAAGGCATCAGGCGGAATATAGTCAAATAATGTTGGTGGTGCTTCGCCACTTGGACGACCCGATAAATGCCGAGAATAATTCTCAATGCCATTACAATAGCCTAACTGTTGAATCATCTCTAGGTCGTATTGCGTGCGTTCTTTGATACGTTGGGCTTCTAATAATTTGTCATTTTGGCGAAAAAATTCTAAGCGTTCGGCAAGTTCTTCTTTAATGGTAACGCTTGCTTGCTCTAGTTTTTCTCGTGGCGTAACGTAATGCGATTTTGGATAAATGGTAATGCGTGGCACGGATTTGACGTTTTTGCCTGTCAAAGGGTCAAACCAAGTGATTTTTTCCACTTCATCATCAAACATACTAATGCGAACCGCCAATTGTTCGGATTCGGCAGGGTAAATGTCTAGCACTTCGCCACGCAAACGGTATGTACCACGCCCAAAGTCAAGCTCATTGCGTTCATATTGCAATTCCACCAAGCGTTTTATCATCGCCGTTCTATCCACGACATCGCCCACGACAATATGCAATAGCATTTTTAAATAGCTTTCTGGGTCGCCCAAACCATAAATTGCCGACACCGAAGCGACAATAATCGCATCTCTACGCTCAAGTAACGCTCGAGTGGCGGACAGTCGCATTTGGTCAATGTGGTCATTAATGGCACTATCTTTTTCAATAAAAGTATCGGACGCAGGAACGTAGGCTTCTGGCTGATAATAGTCATAATAACTGACAAAATATTCCACCGCATTGTGCGGAAAAAACGCCTTAAACTCGCCATATAACTGAGCAGCAAGGGTTTTGTTATGTGCCATAATGACGGCAGGGCGACCACTTTGGGCGATGACTTTTGCCATGGTGTAGGTTTTGCCAGAGCCTGTAACACCGAGCAAAAGTTGGTCATGATAGCCTTTTTCTATGCCGTCTGTGAGTTTGGCAATGGCTTGCGGTTGGTCGCCACTTGGCTCAAATTCTGTAACCATTTCAAAGGCACGGCTTGAGATTTGCGTACCACTTGCGTTTACGCCTGTAAGTTCAGCTTCGTTTTGCAGTTGGCGGGCTAGTTGGTTTAATTCTCTTTCGGCACGGGAAGTTTCGGGTAGTCGCATTTTGTTGTCTTTTTTGTGAAAAATTTGGTATAAATATGGGGGTTTTGTAATAGAATTAAAGTGAAATTAATAGAGACAGACAAATGAACGAAACTATCATTAATGACAATCAAAAATCAAGCGACATGAACCACACCAAAATATTGCAAAGCCCAAAACCCTAACGCAAAATCGGCATAGCAGACAACTGCGAATCAATACGGTCAAGCACACCGCCATGCCCCGGTAAAATTCGCCCAGAATCCTTAATCCCTGCATGGCGTTTCATCATAGACTCAAACAAATCACCAAACACCGATATCACAATTGTCAGCAAAGACAAACCCAAAAACAGTACAATCGCAAGACTAGACCAATTTTTTAATAAACCAAAACTCACACCCAGCACCACCAAGCACCCAGTCGCAAGTCCACCGTATAAGCCTTCTACGCTTTTATTTGGGGAAACATGGGGCGACATTTTACGTTTGCCAAGTTTTCGCCCAACAAAGTACGCACCGCTATCAGCACACCACACCAACACAAACACATACAACAACCACCAAGGCGACAATCGCCACAAAAAGAACATGGCGGTAATACAGGCGACTATCATGGTAACACCAATACCGATTAGGCGTTTTCCGTACCATTGTTCGGTTTTATGCGGGAAATTTTTTACCCAAAAAATCGCACACACCCATAAAATTGCCGAAATTCCCCACCAAATTGCCCAAGTTTTTGGCAACCACAAACTGATTAAAACGAATTTTAACACCAAAGCTGAGTACAAAAATTGATGTTTTCTATTCACTTCTTTAATCGGCTGGTGCAAGGGCTTGTCTGTATCCAAAAATTCATGCGGATTTTTAAATAAAGGCGGTAGCATTTTTGCCCATTCATAAGCAGAAACGGCGGTAATGATTAAAAATAAAGGAATGATTAAAGTGATTGTGCGAGTGGCAAACATGGCAGTTCCCACGATAATTAACAGCACAATCGCTGTGCGGATACGTTCCCACATGGTTCAATCCTTTTATTGTTATTGAATATTTTTGTTATTAGAAATTTGTTCAGAAGTTTTGCCAAAACGGCGTTCACGTCCCATAAAAATTGCTATCATATCATCAAGCTCATTTGGAGTAAAATCTGGCCACAAAGTTTCAGTAAAAAACAGCTCTGCATAAGCACTTTGCCACAATAAAAAGTTAGAAATCCGATAATCACCGCCCGTTCGGACTAGCATATCCACAGGTGGCAAATCTGATAATGAAATATAGTTAGCTAATATCGTCTGATTGATATCATCAATGCCGACCTTGCCTGCCTGCACATCTGCCAATAGATGTTTGGTCGCATTGGCGATATCCCATTGACCACCATAACTCACCGCAATCACCAATGTCATGCGTGAAAAATGGGCGGTTTTGCTTTCGGCATCTTGCATAAGTGTTTGCAATTTTGGTGATAATTGACTTCTATCACCGATAAAACGCAGGGCGATTTTATGTTGAAACATTCTAGGCAGTTGGTCGTGAATGGTTTGCTCAAGTAACTGCATTAGTAAATCCACTTCAAACTGTGGGCGTTGCCAATTTTCACTAGAAAACGCAAACACAGTCAAAACTTCAATACCAATCCGCACACAATGCTCAACCAAAGGGTCTAAGGCATCTTTACCTGCCAAATGTCCGCCACCTGTCGCTAAGCCATGCGATTTTGCATAGCGATTATTACCGTCCATAATCATGGCGATATGTTTGGGAAGTGATGATGAAGCGGTATTTGGCACGTTTTTCTCAATTAAGTTGAACTAACAATATATTTTATAAAAATAAAAAAGATTAAGGCATTTGCCCTAATCTTTTTTTGACAAATAATTACACTTCCATCAATTCATTTTCTTTACTTGCCAATTTTTTATCCACCGTTTCAATGTATTTGTCGGTCATTTTTTGGATAACATCGGTCGCACGGCGTTCATCATCTTCGCTGATTTCTTTGTCTTTTGCCAATGCTTTTAATTCGTTATTGGCATCACGGCGAGCGTTACGGATTGATACACGGCTGTTTTCTGCTTCGCCACGAGCCAGTTTTTGCATATCTTTACGAGTTTCTTCGGTCAAGGCAGGCAGTGGCACACGAATAACTTCGGCACTCATCGGATTAAGACCTAAATCAGACTCACGAATCGCCTTGTCCACTGCTTGCACCATGCTACGATCAAATGGTTGCACCAGCAAAGTGCGATTGTCTTCTACATTGATACTGGCGACTTGGTTTAATGGCATTTCTGAGCCGTAAGCCGACACCATCACGCCTGATAAAATACCAGGGTGAGCACGACCTGTACGCAGTTTGCTAAATGAATTTTCCAAAGCTTCAATCGCTTTTTTCATTTGGTTTTCGCATTTGGTTTGAATTTCGGTTATCATAAAAAATCCTTAAAATAAAAGGTAAATAAATTTGTTAAAAATTTTAAAAAATCTTAGTGGTAAACTTTTGTGCCTTCTGCTTCGCCCATCACCACATTTAACAAGGCGTTTGGTTTACCCATATCAAACACTTGTAGCGGTACGTTATGTTCACGGCATAACGCAATCGCTGTCAAATCCATCACGCCCAATTTTTGGTCAAGCACTTGGTCAAAGGTCAGCTCGTCATATTTGACCGCATCGTCATGGCTGTTTGGGTCTTTGTTATAAACGCCATCAACTTTGGTCGCTTTTAAAATCAAATTCGCTTCAATCTCAATCCCACGCAAACAAGCGGCGGTATCTGTGGTAAAAAATGGATTTCCTGTACCTGCAACAAATATGCACACTTCGCCATCTTTTAGGTAGCGGATGGCGTTACGACTGCTATAGTTTTCGCACACTTCGCCAATTTGCATGGCAGACATCAGACGGCATTTGATATTACGGCGTTCTAGGGCATCACGCATGGCTAAGCCATTCATCACGGTGGCAAGCATACCCATTTGGTCGCCTGTTACACGTCCGACAAGCCCTTGTTTTTGTAGTTGGCTACCACGGTACAGATTGCCACCGCCGACCACGATACCGACCTGAACGCCCAATCCCACAAGGTGTGCGATGGACAAACTCATGGTGTCGAGCACCCCTGAATCAATCCCCATATCATTGACGCCTGCCAATGCTTCACCAGAAAGTTTTAATAAAATGCGTGTATAACGGGGGGCTTTATCTGACATGTGTTCACCTTTTTGTGTTCAATTTTTGGTTCAATGTGGTTATTGTAAGATTAAGAAATAATTTTCAAATGTGCTAATTTTTAACAAAAAAAAAGTGGTTTTTGATAGTTTATTTTTCTTAAACAAACTGGCAAAAAGTTAATGTCTTGTTAAAAATATTGTTATAGAGTAAATTTTTGGCACAAATTGCCACAAAAAAAGGCATTTGCTTGATGTTGCAAACGCCTTGATAAAAATCGTATCCTATATTCTCAAATTTCTATCATTTCAAAATCTTGCTTGCTAACACCACAGTCAGGGCAAGACCAGTCTTCTGGGATATCTTCCCACTTTGTGCCTGCTACAATGCCCTCTTCTGGGCAGCCGACCTCCTCATCATAAATCCAACCACAGACGATACATTGGTATTTTTTCATAACTTACCTATAAATTAAAAAATTGATATAAAAATATAGTTTACAAGTATTCACTTATATTATCAAGTAGATTAATGGCTTTGCAATGAAATTATCAAATACACACCACAAAAATTTTGTTAAAATATTAAAAATTTTTGTTAAATCTTGTCAATATTAATCCGCCAGATTTGTGTCCAAATTTAGCGGACAACCACCCCATCGCCCTACTTGACCACAACGAAAGCGGACAATCCATCGCCGATTTGCACCGTTACCAAATCCGCTATGTGATTGACCATCATAAATTGGGCGATTTGACCACGTTCGAGCCTGCTTATATTCGTTTGCAACCTGTCGGCTCGACTTGTACGTTGCTGTTTTTGATGTATCAAGAATTGGGCTTGTTACCGCCCAAACACTTTGCTACATTGATGGCAGGGGCGATAATTTCTGATACTTTAAATCTTAACAGCCCAACCGCCACCCACACCGACAAAACCGTTTTACAAAAACTTTGTGAAATCGCCGATATCACTGATGTGTCTGATTTTGCCAAACAGTTGTTTAATGCCAAAAGTGATGTTAGTCACTTAACAAGTGAACAATTATTGACTACTGATTACAAACATTTTACCTTTATCACAAAAAATGACATTGGGTATCATAATAAAAAATGGGGAATTTCTTGTATAGAAACGGTTAATCCTGAACAAATTTTTGAGAGAATTACTGATTTACAAGCGACTATTAACAATGTCAAACAACAAGACCATTTGGATTTTTTTGTTGGTGGTGATTGTGGATATCTTACAACAACAATCTTGGGCGATTTGTACCGATGATGAACAAAATCATATTATTTATCAATCATTTAACTTAAATAAAACTCAAAACAATCTTCATCAACAAGTCATCAATTTGGGTCAAATTGTCAGTCGCAAAAAACAAATTGTGCCTGCATTGGAACGTTTTTATCAGGGCTAATTTTTGAATTTTTTATCAACAATTTTTTATCAAAATAACAAAAACATTTGTACACATTCACTTTTCCAAAATCCAACAAATTGTGCTATAATGTCGCAAATATTTTTGTAATATTTGACATTTGTTGGATATTATGCCAAATTTGTGATTTTCCCATTTTTCTTTTTTATAATAACCAAATGGAGTTTTTATGACTGCAACCATTATCTACACCCACACTGACGAAGCCCCTGCCCTTGCAACTAAATCTTTGTTGCCAATCATTCAAGCCTTTACCAAATCGTCTGATATTGAATTTAAAACAGCGGATATTTCGCTTGCAGGTCGTATTTTAGCCACTTTTCCAGAAAAATTGACCGCTGAACAACGTGTGCCTGACGCATTGGCAGAACTTGGCGAATTGGTAAAAAAACCTGAAGCCAATGTGATTAAATTGCCAAACGTGAGTGCGTCAATGCCACAATTAACATCGGCAATCGCTGAATTACAAGCGGACGGTTACGATATTCCAAGCTATCCTGAAAACGCCCAAACTGACGAAGAAAAAGATATCCAAGCTCGCTATGACCGTATCAAAGGCAGTGCGGTAAACCCTGTGTTGCGTGAAGGTAACTCTGACCGCCGTGCCCCAAAAGCGGTAAAAAACTTTGCCAAAAAATACCCACATAGCATGGGTGCGTGGACTGCCGACAGCAAATCGCACGTGGCAACCATGACTGATGGCGACTTTTTTCACAATGAAAAATCTGTTACAGTCAGCGAAGAAACCAGCGTTTCATTTGTTTTGACAGGCAAAGACGGTCAAAAACAAGAATTGCGTAAACCATTAAAACTGCTAAAAGGCGAAATCATTGATGCCACCTTTATGAGCAAAAAAGCCCTTGTGAAATTTTTAGAAGAACAAGTCGCTGATGCCAAAGCCAAAGACGTGTTGTTTAGCTTGCACATGAAAGCCACCATGATGAAAGTGTCTGACCCAATTATTTTTGGTCATGCGGTGAAAGTATTTTTGCCCCTGTGTTTGAAAAATATGGTAAAGAATTAGAAGCGGTTGGCGTGAATGTAAACAATGGTTTTGGTAATTTGTTGGCAAATTTAGAAGAATTAGCTCCAGAAGTCAAAGCTGGCGTAGAACAAGCCATTCAAGAAAGCTATGACAAAGCCCCAAGCATTGCAATGGTGGACTCTAGCAAAGGCATTACCAACTTACACGTGCCAAGCGATGTAATTATTGATGCGTCAATTCCTGCGATGATTCGTAATTCAGGTCGTATGTGGGACAAAGACGGCAAAGCCGTTGATACCAAAGCCGTCATTCCTGATAGCAGTTATGCAGGTATTTACACCGCTGTGATTGATTTTTGTAAAAAGCACGGTGCATTTGACCCAACAACGATGGGTAGCGTGCCAAATGTCGGCTTAATGGCTCAAAAAGCTGAAGAATATGGCTCACATGACAAAACCTTTGAAATCCCATTTGACGGTACAATGCAGTTAATTGACGACAAAGGCAATGTATTGACTAGCCACGAAGTTGAAACAGGCGATATTTGGCGTGCGTGCCAAACCAAAGACGCACCTATCAAAGATTGGGTGAAACTTGCGGTTAATCGTGCAAGATTGTCTAACACCCCTGCGGTATTTTGGTTAGATGAAAAACGTACACATGACGCTGAGCTCATTAAAAAAGTAAACGTATATTTGGGCGAGCATGATACCAATGGTTTGGACATTCGCATTTTGCCACCTGCGGACGCTTGTTTGTTTAGCCTTGAGCGTATCAAAGACGGCAAAGACACGATTTCGGTTACAGGTAATGTATTGCGTGACTTTAACACCGACTTGTTCCCTATCTTGGAACTTGGTACTTCTGCCAAAATGTTGTCAATCGTGCCTTTGATGAATGGTGGTGGTATGTTTGAAACAGGTGCGGGCGGTTCAGCACCAAAACATGTACAACAGTTCTTAGAAGAAGACCATTTGCGTTGGGACAGTTTGGGCGAATTTTTGGCGTTGGCGGTGTCATTAGAGCATTTGGCACAAACCAATAACAACCAAAAAGCCCAAGTATTAGCTGATGCGTTGGACAAAGCGACCGAAGAATTGTTGTTAAATGACAAATCACCAAAACGCAAAGCAGGCGAACTTGATAACCGTGGTAGCCACTACTACATTGCTCGTTACTGGGCAAATGCGTTGGCAGAGCAAGACAAAGACGCTGAATTAAAAGCACAATTTGCCCCTGTTGCCAAAGCATTGAACGAAAAAGAAAGCGATATTTTGGCAGAATTAAACAGCGTACAAGGTAATCCCGTGGATATGCAAGGTTATTTTTTACCAAATGAAAAATTAGCAAGCGAAGCCATGCGTCCAAGCAAAACCTTAAACGACATTATTGCCAATATCTAATCGTTTAACTTTGCATCATGTTAAATATGCCCAAATCACAAGTTTGGGTGTATTTTTTTATCATGTAAAAATTTGGAAAAAATTACCAAAAAAAAGCGAAAACCAAAATTTTCGCTTTTTTTATTAATTCAAACTTACAGATTAATGTCTAAAATGACGCATACCTGTGAACACCATTGCAATACCATGTTCATCGGCTGCCGCAATCGTTTCATCGTCACGCATTGAGCCACCCGGTTGGATAATTGCAGTGATACCTGCTTTGGCAGCATTGTCAATACCATCACGGAATGGGAAAAATGCGTCCGAAGCCATCACCGCACCAACAGGCGATAATCCAGCGTGTTCGGCTTTAATCCCTGCGATACGAGCAGAGTTCACTCGGCTCATTTGCCCTGCACCCACACCAATGGTGCGTTGGTCTTTGCCATACACAATCGCATTGGATTTGACGTATTTTGCCACTTTCCAAGTAAATAACAAGTCATCAAGCTGTTCTTTGGTTGGTTGTGCTTTTGTTACCACTTTTAAATCATCAAGGCTAATCCAACCCAAATCTTGGTCTTGTACAAGCAGACCGCCAGTTACTCGTTTAAAATCAAATTGGGCTTTACGCTCGCTTGGTTTTGGCAATTCGCCACACACGAGGACACGCACGTTTTTCTTAGCACCTGTGATTTCAAGCGCGCCATCGGCAACACTTGGAGCGATGATAACTTCTACAAACTGCTGTTCCACAATCGCCATTGCAGTCGCCACATCAAGCTGACGGTTAAAGGCGATAATACCGCCAAAGGCTGATTCTGGGTCGGTGGCAAAGGCTTTTTGATACGCTGATGTCAAGTCGCTATCTACCGCCACACCGCATGGATTGGCGTGTTTCACAATCACGCAAGCAGGGGCTTCAAATGATTTAACACATTCTAACGCCGCATCGGTATCGGCAATATTATTGTAGGATAATTCTTTGCCTTGTAATTGTTTAGCGGTTGAAATGCTGGCTTCTTTTACACCATTGACAGGGGATTTTTCCACATAAAAACTGGCATTTTGGTGTGGATTTTCGCCATAGCGTAAGTCTTGGGCTTTGTCCATTTGTACGTTAAACGTGCGTGGAAATTGTTCAGCATTATCAAAGCCTTGCAAACGATTGCCCAAAAAGTTGGCAATCATACCATCATAATGGGCGGTGTGTTCAAAGGCTTTGACCGCCAAATCAAAACGAGTTTGTGCCGAAATCGCACCGTCCGCAGTCAATTCGCCCAAAATCATTGAGTAGTCGTTTGGATTGGTAACAATGCTCACATGGTCATGATTTTTAGCGGCAGCACGCACCATTGTAGGACCGCCAATGTCAATGTTTTCAATGGCATCTTCTTTGGTTACGTTTGGTTTTGCGATGGTTTGAGCGAATGGATACAGATTTACCACCACCATGTCAATGCGATCAATGCCATGCTCCGCCATAATCGCATCGTCCGTGCCACGACGACCTAAAATACCGCCATGTACTTTTGGATGTAAGGTTTTGACACGACCGTCCATCATCTCGGCAAAGCCTGTATATTCGGCAACTTCTGTAACGTCAAGACCGTTTTCTTTGAGCAGTTTATAAGTACCACCTGTTGATAAAAGGCGAAAATTATGCACCAATAAACCTTTGGCAAAATCAACAATACCAGATTTATCAGACACAGACAGCAAGGCATAAGGTTGGTTATTCATAAATAAAGTCCAATTTATTTTTAAAAAAATCTTATAAAACAATCTAAAAATTATTTTATAAGCCCAAAAAAACAAAAACTGTTAAATATTCTAACACAGTTAACCATAAATTTTTAGCCAAATTTTGACAAAAAAATTTACACAAACCACGTTTAAATAAATCCCAAACCCCAATAAAAATGCTATAATAATTGGTTTTTAACATTATATTTAATAATAAAGAGAAAATTATGAAATACCCAAAAATTTATGACGTGATTGTGATTGGTGGCGGTCATGCAGGTACAGAGGCAGCTTTGGCGGCAGCTCGCATGGGGCAACAAACGCTACTTTTGACGCACAATATTGAAACGCTTGGGCAAATGTCGTGCAACCCTGCCATTGGCGGTATTGGCAAATCGCACCTTGTGCGTGAAGTAGACGCATTAGGCGGTGTCATGGCGTTGGCGACCGACCACGCAGGCATTCAATTTCGTGTGTTAAACAGCCGAAAAGGGGCGGCAGTGCGCGCGACACGGGCTCAAGCTGACAGAATTTTATACAAAGCCTACATTCGCCATACCCTAGAAAATCAGCAAATTTGGATATTTTTCAACAAGCTGCCGATGATATTTTGGTGGAAAATGGTAAAGCCGTTGCCGTTGTAACACAAGCAGGGATTGAGTTTTCTTGCGGTGCGGTGGTGCTAACGTCTGGCACATTTTTGGGTGGAACAATTCATATCGGACTACAAAACCACAAAGGCGGACGAGCAGGCGACCCACCGTCCATTCGTCTTGCCGAGCGTTTGCGTGAGTTAAATTTGCCTGTGGGACGACTAAAAACAGGCACACCGCCACGCATTGACGCACGCACGGTAGATTTTAGCAAAATGACCGTGCAAGCTGGCGATACGCCTTTGCCAGTCATGAGTTATATGGGCAATGTTGCTATGCACCCACGCCAAATCAACTGCTACATCACCCACACCAACGAACGAACGCATGACATTATTAGAAGTGGGCTTGACCGCTCACCCATGTATTCTGGGGTGATTGAAGGGGTTGGGCCAAGATATTGTCCGTCTATTGAAGACAAAATTCATCGTTTTGCTGACAAAGACAGCCATCAAATTTTTATTGAGCCAGAAGGCTTGACCACGCATGAACTTTATCCAAATGGCATTTCTACCAGTTTGCCGTTTGACATTCAATTACAACTTGTGCATTCCATGAAAGGGCTTGAAAACGCTCATATTTTACGCCCTGGTTACGCCATTGAATACGATTATTTTGACCCACAAGCCTTGCATCCAAGTTTGGAAACCAAAGCGATTGCCAACCTATTTTTTGCAGGGCAAATCAATGGCACAACAGGCTATGAAGAGGCGGCAGCTCAAGGCTTATTGGCAGGTCTAAATGCAGGGCTACGCACGCAAGGCAAAGACGCATGGACGCCACGCCGTGACGAGGCTTATGTGGGCGTGTTGGTGGACGATTTAATCACTAACGGCACAAAAGAGCCGTACCGTATGTTTACAAGCCGTGCCGAATATCGCTTGATGCTGCGTGAAGACAATGCCGACCAACGCTTGACCGAAAAAGGGCGTGAATTGGGGCTAGTTGATGACGCACGCTGGCAAGCCTATAGTGAAAAAATGGAAAAAATCGCCACAGAAACTGAGCGATTAAAGGCTCTTTGGGCAACGCCAAACAATGCACTTGGCAAGGCGTTTATGCAAAATAATCCTGATGAAGTTTTGACCAAAGAAGTAAACAGTTTGGATTTATTAAAACGTCCTAATATTAGTTTTAAGGATATTGCAGTCATTACAAATTCTGAAGTGAGTGATGAAGTGGGCGAGCAGATTGAAATTGGCGTAAAATATGAAGGCTACATCAACCGCCAATCAGACGAGATTGAGCAGATGAAACGTCTTGAAAACACTGCTTTGCCTGCCGATTTTGATTATAAATCTGTGTCTGGATTGTCCAATGAAATTGTACAAAAATTGACTCATGTTCGCCCTGCTACGCTGGGACAGGCAAGCCGTATCAGCGGTGTAACCCCTGCAGCGGTGAGTCTATTAGCGATGACGATTAAAAAATTGAAAAAGCTAAAGTCTTGATATTGTTATAAACTTGTGCCAATTTTTCATAAGCTAAAATTATATTGTATTTGTGAATTTTTAATTTTTTATTTATAATGCAGTAATTTTGTTTAGTTTATGGAGAGATTATGCTGACTATTGTTGGGCTTGCTATTATCTTTGTGATTGTGGGCTTGTTATTAACTGAAAAGTATCGCCTGTGATTGCAATGGTGCTTGTGCCATTTATCGGTGCATTGCTGGCAGGATTTGATTTAGCACAGATAAAAGAATTTTATCTTGATGGTACAACATCTGTGATTCAGATTGTTGTTATGTTTGTGTTTGCTATTTTGTTTTTTAGCATTATGGGAGATGCAGGCGTGTTTAAGCCGTTAATTGATGGATTAATTAAGGTTACTCGTGGTAACGTGATTTCGGTTGCTGTGGGTACAGTTTTAATTTCTGTTGTCGCACAGTTAGATGGTGCAGGGGCAACGACATTTTTATTGGTTGTACCTGCGTTATTACCGCTTTATCAACGTCTAAAAATGAACCCTTATATGCTGTTTTTGTTACTTGCAGCAAGTGCAGGTATTACCAATATGTTGCCGTGGGGCGGGCCACTCGCTCGTGTGGCGACTGTGTTGTCAGCTGATGTGGAAGTGATTTATCGTCCGCTTATTATGGTGCAAATTATCGGTATTACTTTAACCATTATTATGGCGGTGATTTTGGGTATGCGTGAAAAACGCCGTATTATTGCCGAGCATGGTGCATTGGTATCAGGTGCAGAAGCCAATCATGTTGCAGAAAATGCCGATGAAAAACCGCTTAATCCAAAACTATTTTGGGCAAACGTTGCTATCTTTATCGCAGCGATGATTGTATTGTTTGCTAATTTATTACCACCTGCGTTTGTCTTTATGCTTGGTACTTCGGTTGCGTTGCTTGTCAATTATCGTACACCAAAAGAGCAAATCGCTTGTATCAATGCCAATGCTGGTGGTGCGATTATGATGGCAACCATTATTTTGGCAGCAGGGACATTCTTGGGTACGCTTAAAGGGGCGGGAATGTTGGATTCTATCTCAAAAGATTTGGTCAGCATTTTGCCACAAGCCTTATTGCCAAACTTGCATTATGTTACAGGATTTTTTGGCGTACCGTTAGAGCTTGTGTTATCAACGGATGCGTATTATTTTGGCTTATTCCCTGTTGTTGAGCAGATTACCACGGATGTAGGCGTTGAACCTGCAAAATCTGGCTATGCGGTGATGATAGGTAGTATTGTTGGTACGTTTGTTTCACCATTTTCGCCTGCATTATGGATGGGTCTAGGGCTTGCTAATCTGTCAATGGGTAAGCATATTCGTTATTCATTCTTTTGGATTTGGGGATTGTCGCTTGCGATTATGTTCTGTTCGTGGGTGATTGGGGTGATTTAACCTTAACCTAATTCAATTAATAGATTTGTATGAAAACTTTGGCTTTAAAATTGTATCTGTGCTTAATGATAATGAAATGAAAACCCTATACCAAGTAATTTAGGACTAATATGCTTTCCGCTTTACTTTTTGCTTTTAACATCACCATGCCAAACTTACTACTGATGGCATTGGGCGTGTTTATGCAAAAACGCCAAGTCGTAAACGATAATTTTGTCAATACCGCATCGCACATTGTTTTTAATTACAGTTTGCCGTGCTTACTATTTTTTAGTGTGCTAAAAAGTGAAATTAATATTTCTGAACAAATAAACTTGCTCGGAACAGGTTTTTTAGTAACGTTTTTACTGTATTTTTTGGCAGAACTTTACGCTTACTTTTTTGTAAAAGACATTAAAGACAAAGGCGTATTTGTGCAAGCGATTTTTCGCAGTAACATGGCGATTATCGGCTTGGCAACCGTTGTCAATGCTTATGGCGAAATGGGCATGAGCATGGGGGCTGTGTATATGGGCGTGATTACCATTTATACAATGTGTTATCCGTCATTTGCTTAAGCCGAACCGATACCAAAAGCACAGGTTTTCAACAAAAAGCCGTTGGCATGACAACCAAAATGGCAAAAATCCACTGATTATCGCCCTTGTATCAGCGTTTGCCTATAAATTTTTAGGTTTGCCGATGTTGCCAGAATTTATCACCAAAACAGGGCAACTTGTCGGTGCGGTTGCCTTGCCACTTGCTCTGATTTGTGCAGGAGCGAGCATGGATTTAAAAACCATGTTTCAGCTGTCTGGCGTATCCATGCAAGCGAGCATTGGGCGGATTTTGTTTGCACCGCTTATCGCTGTGGCGTTTGGCATGGCGTTCACTTTAACGCCTGTACAGTTTGGCGTGCTATTTATCATGGTGGCAAGTCCTGTCGCCGCCGCAAGTTATGTGATGGCAAAAGCAATGGGCGGAAACGACATTTTAGCCGCCAATATTTTGGCATTTACTACCGTTTTTAGTATGGTTGGCATGGGCGTGGGTATGGCGGTTTTGCGGACAGTCGGTTTGGTTTGATGGTTTTTTGGTAATTTTGTTCAAAACCCTTTGTTAATTTTTCCATTTATACTTAAAATAATACCGATTATCTCATAGTTGCCAATATGATAAAAAAATGATAGCTTTTTTCAAAAAAAGCGTATCATACGCCCCTGTTACGTGAGGTTTTGTTTTTCCATAAAGTTTTTATTCAACAAAACCAATTAATCCAAATTTTAAACAAAAC
>CAKMOY010000045.1 GCA_927911235.1 uncultured Moraxella sp. | reverse complement strand
GAACATAAAAACATTTATTTTTTGAAGTTGATTTTTGATAAAATGATGAACACCGACAACGCCCAAACCGGTAACCAAAAAGCCTACGCCTATTTGATAGACCTGCTTTGTGAAAGTGATGATAAAAACCGCACAAAAAATCTGCTGTCAGCGATTTTGACCCAAAAAGAGCAAGGTGAGCTTGCCAATCGCATGCAGATTTTTGCCTTATTGCAACAAGGTTTGCCACAACGAGAAATTGCCGAACGGCTTGGCGTGGGCATTGCCACTGTGTCAAGGGGTGCAAAGGCGTATCAAGTCAATGATGTGGCGAATTTATTGCCGAATTTAAAAGATAAGTTTTAACGATGAAAAGTTTAGCGAGTGATTTTAGCCATTTTGAGAAGATAAAATTTAAAATCTTTAGCATTATATTATCCATCATTTGTATTGGTTTTTTTGTGTACAGTATTGTAACATCACAATACACCTATGTTTTTAATGCAATATTTTTTGGTTTATTTGCTTTCGCTCAATATCAATTGATGAGTAAAACTATTTTTAGGCTTGCTGATGAAGTGTGGGATACGGGTTTAAGCTTAAAAATCAAAAGAAACAATATAGAATAAGAAGTTCCATATCAAAACATCTGTTCTGTTACTTGCGAATTTAAACCTTTAATCAGCTTTAAAAATCCTTGTGTAAAAATTAACTTTAAAGAAAAAACAATTTTTGGCAACTCAATTTGTTTTATCAGTTGGGCTGATACAGCAAATTATCAAAAAGAATTAAAAGTTATGCCCCATAAAAATCCTGAAACTTTAGCATGGGTTGAAAAAATAAACCAAAAAATTTCACAAATTCATGATTAAATCCTTAAAAAATGAGCGTTAAAATGACAACACCAAAACCACCCAAAATCACCCTTGCCAGCAAACCAAATCTAATCAAACTTGCCCAAGACATTGATTTTTTTGAACTATTTAAAAACATTGAACAAAAATACGACACCTGTTTTTTGTTTGAATCCTTAGGCGAAGAAAGCCACATTTCACGCCACCACATCATCGGTTTTGACCCCCAAAAAATCATTTTTGCCAAAGACAAATATACCTTGTCAATCAGCGAAAAAAATGGCGAAACCTGCGATTATCCTTGTGAAAATCCCTACCAACTTTTGCAAGAAATCACGCCACAGCACGTCATCGCACGCAATCACACAGGCGGACTGGTTGGTTATTTGGGTTTTGATTGTATCAATTTTTTTGAAAAAAGCCTTAATGTGCAAGGCTCAAGCGACTTTGAGCCGTTTAAATTTGGCTTGTATTTGGACGGTTTAAGCCTTGATAAAATGACAGGTGAGATTTTTTATTTTTATTATGAACAAAATCGCATTGATGAGATTAAAGCTTTGCTAGACTTGCCACCGCCATGCCACACACCACCAAAGGTGCTTTTTTTGGGCGATGGCATGACCAAAGACGAACACGCCAAAACCGTGCTAAAAGTCAAAGAAGACATCAAGGCAGGCTTGATTTTTCAATGTGAAGTTGGTTTTAAATCGCATTACACCATTGACGGCAACACCTTGCCAATTTATGAAAAATTGCGTGAAATTAATCCGTCTCCGCATATGTATTTTGTCAAATTTGGTGAGCAAAAAATCATCGGTGCGTCCCCAGAACTGCTGTTTCGCTTGCGTAATGGCGAGATGGAAACTTTTCCGCTTGCTGGCACGACTAAGCGTGGCAAGGATACGACCGAAGATAGGCAACTTGCTCGCAAATTGCTCAACGACCCCAAAGAGATTGCCGAGCATAATATGCTCGTGGATTTGCACCGCAATGACATTGGGCGTGTGGCTCAGTTTGGCACGGTGAAAGTGCGAAATTTGATGGACATTAAGCGTTTTTCGCACGTTCAGCACATCTCTAGCGAGATTGTCGGTATCATTCACCCGTCCGAGGATATGTTTAGTGCTTTGGCGAGTAATTTTCCTGCAGGCACGCTGTCTGGAGCGCCCAAGATTGAAGCGATTAAGATTATTAATGAGCTTGAACCGGACGGACGTGGGGCGTATGGTGGGGCGTTGGGGCAGTTTTCATTCAATGGCGATTGTATTTTTGCCATCCCCATTCGTTCGTTGTTTGTCAATGGCGAAAAGGCGTACGCCCAGACCTGTGGCGGTAATGTGTATGACAGTAATCCTGAAGATGAGTATGAAGAGATTGTGCGGAAGTTGTCGGCGATGAAGGTTGTTTTGAGCTGTTTTATGGACGGTTAAAAATGAAAAAAATTTTAGCAAGTTTTATTTGGATTGTTTGGTTTTACCAATGCTAATGCTGTTGAAAAAGCACCGAAAACCATTGAAACTTTGCAAAATGATACGGCTGATAACTTTCTAGTGTCGTTTGGTTATAAAGCCAGTTGGTATGTATTTGATGAAAATGAACTCAAACGTAAAAGTATGAACATTCAAGATTTAGCCAATCAATTAAAATTGCAAAACCAAGAGACATTATCTTGGAATGATGGATTAAGTTGGAGTTTTACCAATTATTACAACCGAAACAGTTGCTTTATCACGCCAAGTTTAGAAAATAAAATTTATATTGTTTGTTCAATCAATGACGAATTAAATTTGTTGAATAATGTGATTGACAATTATTATGGATTTTCAAGTTACCGAGTGGCTGATGGAGTTGCTTGGAAAATTGTTATAAACAATCACATAGAGCGGTATTTTAGCTATGCTGATGGTTTTATTTTCATAATTATGGCAAACAAACTCAAGCAGAAAGCAATTGGACTTACTGAT
>CAKMOY010000044.1 GCA_927911235.1 uncultured Moraxella sp. | reverse complement strand
AAAAAAATATCCATGAACATTTTTTGAAAAATGTCAAACTTTTTATTTTCATCAAAGAAAAATAATTTGCTTGTCGGTCATAATCGTTTCATATATGATATTTTTATATAAAAATGGTGTGATTATGTTTTTGTTTTTTATAAAAAGGTCATTTCGTTGTTGCTGATTTTAAAATCTGTCCGATAACATCTAGCAAATAACAAAAAACACTTAAATTATTAACTTTTGTGGAGAATCCATATGATTCATGTAGACACATCAACGATAAATGAACCACCAAAAAAACAAAAATGGTACAAAGTTCTTTATATTCAGGTACTTATCGCAATTACGATTGGTATTATCTTAGGGGCGGTCGCACCACAAGTCGGTGAAGCAATGAAGCCTTTGGGCGATGCATTTATCAAATTGGTTAAAATGATTATCGCACCTGTGATTTTTTTGACGGTTACGACAGGAATTGCAGGTATGACCAACATGAAACAAGTTGGTCGTGTCGCTGGTAAATCCATGGTTTATTTTTTGTCATTTTCAACATTGGCATTAATCATTGGTATGGTGGTCGCCAATGTGTTGCAACCAGGGGCAGGGCTAAATATTGACCCTGCAACATTGACTTCTGGCAAAGATGCGACCAAAGTCGCTGAATATGCTGCCAAAGCCCACGATAGTACGATTACTGGCTTTTTGATGAATATTATTCCAGAGACGATGGTGAGTCCGTTGACTGAAGGAAATATTCTACAGGTGCTGTTTGTATCGGTATTGTTTGGGATTTCACTGGCATTGTTGGGTGAAAAATCTCGCAACGTGGTGAATTTTTTACAAGAAATTTCATTACCGATTTTTAAAGCAGTTGAAATTTTGATGAAAGCGGCACCGATTGGGGCGTTTGGTGCGATGGCATTTACCATTGGTAAATATGGCTTGCACTCTATTGGCAATTTGATGTTTTTGATGGTTGCCTTTTATATTACTTCTTTGTTGTTTGTATTAGTGGTATTGGGTGCGGTCGCTCGTTACAATGGTTTTTCCATTATCAAAATGATTAGATATATCAAAGATGAACTATTGCTCGTACTTGGTACAAGTTCATCGGAAGCTGCTTTGCCATCTTTGATGAGCAAAATGGAAAAAGCAGGTTGCGAAAAATCTGTGGTGGGCTTGGTGATTCCGACAGGTTATTCGTTTAACCTTGACGGCACAAACATCTATATGACGATGGCGGCGTTGTTTATCGCTCAAGCGTGTAATATTGACTTGACTTTGGGGCAACAAATAACCTTGTTGTTGGTTGCCATGTTAAGCTCAAAAGGTGCAGCAGGGATTACAGGTGCAGGCTTTATTACACTTGCAGCGACGCTTGCGGTGGTGCCGAGTGTGCCGATTGAAGGTATGGCTTTGATTTTGGGGATTGACCGTTTTATGTCGGAGTGTCGTGCTTTGACAAACTTAACAGGCAATGCTTGTGCGACAATTGTTGTCGCTCGTTGGGAAAATTCGTTGGATAAAGCACAGTTGGATAGAGCATTAAATGGTCAAGCCTAAGCTTTGACTGTGTATAAAAAAAGCCTAATCATATGGATTGGGCTTTTTTTTGTTAATTTTTATTCATCATGGCTATTTTCATCATCGTTATCATGTTCCTGCAATGCCGATTGAATAATCTCATCGCTCACGCCTTGACGTTTGAGTTTGTTCAAAAAACGGCTGTCATTGGCAAGCGAATAATTGATATCTTCAGCGTCCAAGCCTTGACGAATATACAAGCGAATCAAACCTTGAATCCGTGGAAAACCGTGTTTTTTTGCCACTTCGGTCAATAACTCGTGCATTTCTTCGGTGATTTTGATATGCAGTGGAATCATATTTTGGACTGGTTTTATTATTTTTGGCATAATGATATCCTTATAAGTTTTTGCTTATTTTAATCACTTCTTTGCCAATCTACAAGGTTTATCAACAAATTAAATGATGGGATACATAAAAAAATATTATCAATATCACATGAGAATGGCTATCGCTAAAACGAATGATTGAAAAAAATACTCACACTCATTAACACACTACTGATTAAGGTAATCATGACAATCACTTTTAACTGATTACCGATTTCACTGGGTAAAATGGTTTCATCACTATAGGCATGAATAACGGATAAATGTTTGCCAATTGGATAAATCAGTAGCATAATGCTTAACAAATAATAATTTTGTCGCAATACGCCAAAGGTTGCCAACAGAAAAAAAGCAATTAAAATCAACATTCTATACAAATGACTGACTTTTTCTTTGCCAAGTTTGACCGCAAGGGTATTTTTTTTGGCAAGGCGGTCGCTGTCAATATCACGCATATTGTTAATCATCAGCACCAATGAGCAGAGCAAGCCCACGACCACGGAAGCCAACACATCGCCCAAGCCAATGTGTTGCGTTTGTAGATACAAACCGCCCAACACATTTAACAATCCAAAAAACACAAATACCGCCACTTCGCCAAATCCATGATAACCATAAGGTTTTCGCCCCATGGTGTACGCCATCGCCCCAATAATCGCAAAAATCCCGAATGCCAAAAAAGTCAAAAATTCAGCGACATTGTCAAAACTCACCCACAACAGCCCCACGCCACAGGCAAAAATAAAAACCGCCCATGCGATGATGATTTTTTTGAGTACGGTAGCAGAGATGTGTTTTTGTGCGGTGATACGGTCAGTGCGGTGGTCATCTGTGCCTTTGACACCATCGCCGTAGTCGTTGGCAAGGTTGGATAGGATTTGTAGACCCAACGCCACCCACAGGCTTAGCCCAAAAATCAGCCATTGATGGGCGTCAAATGTGCCAAGTTGGGCGTATGCCAAGGCATTAGCGAGTACAATACCTGATAATGCCAATGGATAAGTGCGTGGGCGTGTGGCTTGGATAAAGCGTTTGACAATCATGCAAAATTTATTTTTTAAACCTGCTTGTGCAAGCAACGCCCCAAGGCTACCAACTTTGGCGGGTTTTTCGTCTTTGGTTTTGTCCGCTCGTTTGTCAAATTTTGTAGATGATTTTTTGTCTTTTGTTTTGTCAAACTTATCAAATTTGTCAGTTTTTGGACGTTATCAAACGTTTTTTTTGTCTTTTGCCGATTTGTCATCGTCCAATTTCATACTAAAACCAATGCGTTTGCGAGCAACATCTAGCGAAATCACACGCACTTTGACGATATCGCTTGGTTTGACATAGTTTAAAGGGTCGGCGATAAATTCATCGCTTAATTCAGAAATATGTACCAGTCCGTCTTGGTGTACGCCCACGTCCACAAAACAGCCAAAATTGGTAACATTGGTAACGACCCCTTCTAGTACCACGCCAATTTGTAAATCATTGATATCATTCACATCTTTACGAAATTCGGCAGTTTTGAACGCAGGTCGTGGGTCGTGTGCAGGTTTAGCAAGTTCTTGTTTGATGGATAAGGCTTTGATTTCATTGTCATGATTGCCATTTTCGTCTTGTTTTAACAAGTTGCTATCAAGGCTATTAATCACGCTTTCATTTGCCAACACATCGCTTAAAGTTTTGCCAGATTGCTCAAGCCAATGTTTTACCAAAGCATAATTTTCTGGGTGCAAACCTGTCGCATCAAGCGGTTCATCACCGCCACGAATCCGCAAAAATCCTGCCGATTGTTCAAACGTTTTTGCCCCAAGTCTTGGCACGTTTTTGAGCTGTTCACGGTTGGCAAATGCCCCATGTTCGTTGCGATAATTGACAATTTGTTGGGCGACATTGCTATTTAAACCTGCAATATGTGCCAAAATCGCAGGGCTTGCCGTGTTCACGTCCACACCCACCGCATTCACGCAGTCTTGGGTCACTTTATCAAGGCTATCCGCCAGTTGCGTTTGGTTCACATCATGCTGATACTGCCCCACGCCGATGGCTTTTGGGTCTACTTTGACAAGCTCGGACAATGGGTCTTGCAGACGGCGAGCGATGGACACTGCCCCACGAATCGACACATCAAGCTCACTTAACTCTTGGCTTGCCAACTCACTTGCCGAATATACAGATGCACCCGATTCATTCACCACGACAGGTATGGCGGTGATTTCGCTGTTATTTGCCAAAATTTCTTTGATTAATGTATCGGTTTCTCGGCTTGCCGTACCGTTGCCAATAGCGATAAGATTAACTTCATAGTCTGTTAATAAATTTGTAATAATCTCTTTGGCTTCATCAACTCGATTATCGCCTGTAAACGGATAAACCGTTGCCACCGCAAACTCGCCTTGGTGATTTTTGGCAACGTGTCCAAGGCTATCCACCACCGCCATTTTTACGCCATGACGAATACCGGGGTCTACCCCCAAAATTACACGCTGTCCTGCAGGTGCAGTCATCAACAAATGTTTTAAATTATTGGCAAAAACATCAATCGCATCGGTTTCTGCGGTTAGGCGTTTTTCAGTCAAAAGACGGTGTTCAATGTGTGGTCGCCACTTGTCCGCCCACAATTTTTTGGCAAGATTTTGTAAAAAGTCTTTATTTTCATTATTATCAATATTTTCTAAATTAAAATATTGGATAATCTGTTCAATAAATGGCGTATCTTCGCCTTCAATGGCAATGCTTAAAACGTTATCTTGGCGACCACGCAACATGGCTAATAGACGATGATTTGGCAATTTGTTTAAATTTTCCAAATGGTCAAAATAATCGCTGTATTTTTCGCCCACTTCACGTTTTTCTTCACCGACCAATTGGCTATGCACTTGTGCAGTTTTGCTAAAGCCAATGCGTAATTTGTCTAATAAATCTAACGCCTGAGTCCACTCATCAATGATAATCGCACCAATGCCTTGCAGTTGTTTTTCGGTTTCAACAAAGGCTGAGTTTTCAGTTTCGCCATTGTCATTGACAGTCGGTTCAGGGGCTTGATAATTTGCCAAAGTGACACTGGGTGCGATATGCTCATGCAGAATCACCAACGCAATCGGCTCAAGCCCTGCTTCTTTTGCTTGCGTAGCGACAGAACGGCGACGTGGACGGTACGGCAGATAGATGTCTTCTAATTCCAATTTTGACGTGGCATTGGCGATACGCTCACTTAATTCATCAGTCAATTTGCCTTGCGATGTCAAAAGCTCAAGAATTTTATTACGGCGAGATGCCATATCACGCTCATAATTCAACGATTTTTCTAAGCTACGCAACTGACTGTCATCAAGCCCTTGCGTCTGCTCTTTGCGGTAACGAGCGATAAACGGAATGGTCGCCCCTTCGTCATACAACTTGACAAATGCCGTCACTTGGCGAGTGGCAACGCCCAATTCGGTGGCTAGTTTTTGATAAATCGCTTGTTGCGTGGCTTCTGATAACGTGTCTAATTCGGTATCGGTGGTTGTCAAAACGTCTGTCATAGCATTTGCCCAAAATACAGTAAGAACCTGTATTCACAACATTACGCCGTAAAATTTTAACAGGTTTTAATTAAAAATTAATTTTGCTTTTGCATTGAAAAATGGAACTAAATTCATGTCTTTTCTGCGTTCAAAAAAC
>CAKMOY010000043.1 GCA_927911235.1 uncultured Moraxella sp. | reverse complement strand
ACATGTTATCGGCAAAATCAAACGTTTTAAAATCCTAGCCTGTCGTTATCGTAATCGCAGAAAACGCTTTGGCTTAAGGGTTAATTTGATTTGTGCCATTTATAATTTCGAGTTGGGTTAGTTTGGAAAGAGGTCTATTATTTGTTACCACGCAATTCCCAACGGTTGCGGTAACGGCAATGGTGGCAACCTTTGTTACCGCAGGGGTAATGCTTGCGTTATATCGTGCCAATGTGATTAAAGTTACCGAAAAATTTCGCTCAGTCATGATGTCAGCCATCATTGCCATTAGCCTTGTGTATTTGGTGCAAATTGGCTTAAGTTTGTTTGGTAGTTCTATTCCTTATTTGTTTAGTGGCGGTATCACAGCCGTAGCGTTTAGCTTGTTGGTTGTGGTGATTGCGTCATTTAGCTTGTTGTTGGATTTTGACAATGTAGAACGTGCTTATCAATCTGGCGTTGATGAAAGTTTTGAATGGGTGCTAAGTATCGGTATTTTATCAACATTGGTTTGGATGTACATTGAATTTGTACGTTTTTTGCGTAATTTACAAGATTAATCGCAATCTTAGATTTTCAAAAAAAACACGGTTTTGAGCCGTGTTTTTTTTGTTTTTTAGTCAAACTCAAACATGGCTTACAGTTTATCAACATTTTTACGCCTTTAGGGCTGAATGGTATGAAAACTGTGCTTAAATTCGTTATAATAGTTCAATTTTTTCAAATCTATCTAAGAACCTGTATTCACAACATTACGCAGTAACATTTTACAAATTTTAAAAGTAGATATTTATTTGCTTTTGCATGGAAAATCGCTGAATCTTGCTTTTCTGCGTCAAAAACTTGCCTGATAGAATGACTATCAGTCTGCGTTTTTTCCTTGAAAAGCTGGCGATTTATTTCATTTTTCATTGCAAAAACGTTGTGAATATAGGTTCTAATTTTACAACAGAGGCTGTTATGGTTAATGAAGAATCCTTAAAACACTTTGCAGAAGAATCGCTCCACGAAGCACGCAATGTCATGTTTAATATGCTGACAAAAGTCGTGGAAATCGGCGGTTCTGACCTGTTTATCACCGCAGAATTTCCGCCAAGTGTCAAACATCAAGGCTTGATGAAACCGCTTAGCCAAAAAACTTTAACATCAGAAAAAACCAAACTGTTTGCCTATAGCTTGATGAATGACAGACAGCGTGAAGAATTTGAAGAACACCTTGAGTGCAACTTTGCGATTAACGTGCCAAATGTCTCTCGCTTTCGTGTCAATGTCTTTCAACAACAACTCCAAGTCGGCATGGTGATTCGTACCATCGCAGCAGAAATTCCTAACTTTGAAAAACTTATGCTCCCACAAAAACTTCGTGATGTTATTATGGAAAAACGTGGTTTGGTATTGGTGGTTGGCGGTACAGGTTCTGGTAAATCCACGTCTTTGGCGGCGATGATTGACTACCGCAACGAAAACCAAGCAGGACATATCATCACTGTAGAAGACCCTGTGGAATACGTTCACAAACACAAAAAATCTATGATTACCCACCGTGAAGTGGGCGTGGATAGCCACTCTTGGCACAATGCCCTAAAAAACACTTTGCGACAAGCCCCTGATGTGATTTTGATTGGGGAAATTCGTGATACTGAAACGATGGAACACGCCATTGCCTTTGCCGAAACAGGGCATTTGTGCTTAGGTACATTGCACGCCAACAACGCCAACCAAACGCTTGACCGTATCATTAACTTTTTCCCAGAAGAGCGAAAAGGTCAGCTATTGATGGATTTGTCGTCCAATATGAAAGCGATTATTTCTCAGCGTCTGATTCGTACCGAAGATGGCAAAGGTCGCCGTGCGGCGGTTGAGATTATGTTAAACACACCGCTCATTGCCGATATTATCCTAAAAGGCAATATGCACGAGTTAAAGGCGATTATGACAAAATCTCGTGAACTTGGTATGCAGACCTTTGACCAAGCGTTGTTTGACCTGTATAACGAAGGGGCGATTACTTATGATGAAGCCATTCGTAATGCCGATTCTGCCAACGAATTGCGTTTACAAATCAAGCTAAAAAGCACACGCGGCTCAAAAGATGATGGCAGTGCAACGGCATTGTCATTACATGAAGATGTGGCAGAAGAAAAAGCGGAATAAAACTTTTAATTAAAAAAATTATAAAAAAAGATTGGTTATCCAATCTTTTTTGTTTAAAAACGGTTAAAACCGCCAATTATAAATCAAATCAATGGCGTTATTGGTGGCGGATTTGCCTTCAATATATAGTCTACGAGTTAATTGATAACGCATACTTAGCTCAGGCTGAGCGGTAAACACGCCCACGCCATAACGGATAAACAAATCTGGCGTGATATAACCTGTGATAGCGACCAACGTATCACTGCCCGACCCTGTCGCATCAAGGGTTAGACTTTGTAACCCAAAGGCTCGCCCAATCTGATTGGTTAGTTCCCTTGTCCCACTCAGACCAAAACTTAAACCCGCCGCCGCAAGGGTATTATTCACACGGCTTCTAAAGTCTTGCTCGCTGGTATTTTGTCCGCTATTGTTGTTTAGACTGCCTGTTACCAATGCGTTCATGGCTTGTTGTTCGGTCAGACCGCCATCGTTAAAGACAACGATATTGGGTCGGCTAACGTTGCCTGTAACTTTGACACCTGTTTCAATACCTTGAATATCTTTGGTAGCTTGTACATTGACACTTGGGTTACTCACCGCCCCATTAAAGCGAACTTGGGCAAAGTTTAAGTCCAAATTTTGTCCAAAAATTTCTACTTTTGAACGTTTGGCAATTTGCACCACGCCTTTGGCTTGCATTGAGCCTTGTCCACGTTGGGTCAAATGCAATGCCCCTGCCAATGGTAATTTTGCCCCAAAGCCTTGAAACTCCACATTTTTACCCAAATCTACACCGATATCGGCATTGATAGACCAAGGCAAAGACACTTTTAAAACTTGGTCAATTTGCCCTGCCAATCTACGGTCAATCACATTGACATCAGCCGATTGGGTCACGACATTTTCACTGGCTTCAGGCGGACGGATAACCGCTTGCGGAATATCCACCACGCCCACGATATCCACTTGACGGCGGTTTGGACGGACAATCACGTCAAACATAGGGTTAATCTTGGCACTTACCAATGGCGGTTGGCTCACTTGTAGATTTTCGCCTGTGATTTTGAGTTTGGCTTGCAATTCATTGACCCAATCCACCGTACCCGCAATCAGCCCTGCCCCTTTGTCAGGTGTGGTAAAGTCGCCTGTGATTTTGGCTTGGTTGCCATTGACCGAGCCTAGCACATTGATGTTTTCTAGTCGCATTGGCAAGCCAATCACGGACACACCTGCATCTTGAATCTCAATATCGCCGACAAATTTGGGCTGCATCAGCGTGCCGTTTACCTTACCTGCAACCAATGCCGTCCCTGTCAAGCGTTCTAACGCTGGGAAAAATGGTTTTAAAATTGCCAACTGAATTTGGTCAAAAACCACTGTGCCATCAATCGGTTTGTTTTCCTTATAAGGATTAATCACCGCATCTAAATAACCATCACCAGCATCATTGGCAGTTTTTAGGTCGGCACGCAGTTTTAAGCCGTCATTGGTGGAGCGAGCAATTAGGCTCACACGCTTATAAGCGACCACGCCTGCCAATTCGTCAGGCGACTGCGGTGCTGTGCCAAATGTGCCATTGTCCGAATAAAAACTGGCATTGACGGTTGGTTTTGATTTTTTGCCAATTTACCAATGCCGAACCGTTTAATTTGCCAGACCATGCGATATCTTCTGGCAAAATCACGCTAAATACTTGGCTATCAATGTTTTTGATATCCAAATTCACCTTGCCTACATTTTGTGATACGGTTAAATTGTCATTTAAGCATAACTTACCAGACTGTCCCACCGTTTGCCAGCAATGCGAAGCTAACTGAACGCTTGGATTTTGCCAATTTAACGCCATTTGGCTTGGTTGAATTTGTTGCAATTTGGCATATTTTGTGCCGATTTGTCCGTTGCCAAGCACGCCTTGCCATTTTTTTTTTGTTTAAATCTATCGCCCCTTTTAAACTTGCCTGCACGCTACCACGCACGCTGTCGGCTTTGACATCAAGGCGATGGTCTTTTTGTGTACCGTCAAACTGTAACTGCAAGGCTCTTAGTGGCTGATTGGCAATGTTCAAGCCTGTAGCATTGACCTGTAGATGGCTTGGCGAATTAGCAAGGTTCACCATCTCGCCTTTGACACTTGCGTCTAGCACCCGAAAATTTGGCACGCTGATATTACGTCCGACCAAATCTACCATGACATTTGGCAAAGTTTGGCTCGGTTGTTGCGACAGCACAATGCCACCACGCACCATGCCTTGTAGCTGTGGCACTAGCTGATTTAAAGTGCTGACATCTACGGTTGTAACCAGTTGATTTTGGTTGCCTGTGGCGGTAATGCGGTTATTGCCCCATTTTAACAAAAGATTGTCGGCTTTTAATTCATCAATCAATTGTCTGCCAGATTGATTATTTTGGTTAAAAATAGTTTGTAAATTGGCTAAATTTTCTGGCAATTTTAATTTGGCAATCAACGAACCTGTCGCTGTCAAATCTTGATTTTTTAAGCGTCCTGTCAAATTGAGATTTTGCAAATGGATAAATTGACTGCCTTTTCGCCAAAAACCATCGGTTTTGATATCGCCTGTCAAATTGCTTGGCAAATCTGGGGCAAAAAAACTGGCATCAAAATTTTTGACATTTGCCGTCATATCCCAGCCCACGCCGTTCACCAAGTCCACCTTGCCTTTGGCACTGATTGCCCCTTGGTCGCTTTGGTGATTAAACTGATTGATGGTGAGTTGTTGAAGATTGCCCGCCACATCAAAGTTAAACTTGCCCTTTGGTACGTCTGGCACATCAAGGCTACCGTCAAATTTTGCAGTCAAATGATTGATTTCACTGCCTGTCAAATTGATTAAGGCATTGCCATTGCCTGTTAAATTGAGGCGTTTTTTGCTCGGTTTGTTGGCTTTGTCCGTTGCCAACATATCGCCTGTCATGTCAATTTGTTTGATGTCAATTTGGTGCTGAACTTGGGTTTTGCTCAAATTTTTTATCACGCCTGTAGCAACCACATTGCCTGTCAAAGCGGACAACGGCACGCTGTCAATCACTTTTTTGGCGTTAAAATCTTGCGTTTTGGCGTTGATTTGCCAGTTTAAAGGCTGATTGCCATGAGCCAACGTCAGACCGCCTGTCCCTGTCAAAGCCCCTGCCACGCCTTGATAATCAAAGGCATTGATATCAATTTTATCACCAACTTTTTTGACGGTAGCTTGATAATCGCCTTGTGGAGCGATGTTAAGTTCATTGATGGTTGCTTTAGCGTTGATGTCCAAGGTATCGGCTTGATTGGCGGTTTTGGCAGGTTGATAAACAATATTGGCTCGTCCGCTTGGACTGTTGATATTGCCGATATTTGGCACATTTTGGCGGATATATTTTTGCCAATTGGCATTGATATGATAGGGCGTTTTTTCACCGTCCGCTTGATGGATAATGGCATTAACAATCTCGCCATCGTTTTGGCGAAGATTGGCTTTTATCGTCATCGGCTCGCTGTCGGTTGCCACATCATAAACAAAGGCAAGCTGACCGTTTAACATGGCTGGAGCGTAAGGGACTATATCGCTCGGCAATAATTTACGAATGGCAAAATTTTGTGCGGTATTCATCAAGGCGATATTGACACGATTTTCCCAATCAATCACGCCACGGCTGACAAGTTGCCCTTCTGGTAAGGTTGCGACCAATTCTTCAATGTTTAACTTGTTGCCATCTGTGTTGGCTCGCCCTTGATAATGCCCGTTTGGAATATCTTTGGCACTCAAATCGGTATCAATCACCAAATCTATATCATCAGTAACCCCTTTGGCAGTGATTGAGCCATTGGTTAAGCGGATATTTTGCTCGGTCGCATACGGCAATAAGGCGTCTTTAAAGGTAAGTTTTGCGTCAAATGGGGCTTTTGGTTCAAGCGGTTTTGCCGTCAAAACGCCTTCAATATCCGCTTTGTTATAACGGCTTTTGACTTTGGCGGTAAGCGATTGCAAACTGCCTGTGATATGCCCATCAATTTTGTCAAAATAGGCTTTTTCTAGGGCGTGAATGGTAACGATGGCATTGGCATCTAGCGGATAGTTGTTTTGTAAGTCTATTTTACCAGAGAGTTTATCAATGGTTAATAATTCGTTATAGCCTAACTTGGCAGAATCCACTTCAATTTGGCTGTCAAACCATGTAAATCTTGGATATCGGCATTTTTAAAATCAATTTTGGTATCGGCTTGTTGATAACGCACCAAATTGGCTTTAACATCATCTAAGGTCAAATCCACAGGCAAGGCGATTTTTTCGTAAGCAAAAGGCTCGTTGCTGTTGCTCGGTGGTTTGTGATTGGTGATAATCACTTGTCCCACGTTTGCTTCTCGTAGGTGGACTTGTTTGGTTAATAACGCTCGCCAGCCGACTTTGACATAGGCTTTATCCACGCTCACTTCAATATTGCTTTTGGGCGGATTGGCAGGGACTTTGATGTCATATACCCACAGCCCATCTCGCAAATTTCCCTCGCCTACTTTTAGACCAATACCTGTTTGTTGTACGATAGCATTTAATAAAAACTGCGTTCCCCACGATGTGCCAACGGCATAATAAATTGTCAAAATCAGTGCCAATAAACCAACCACCACGACCAACGCCAATTTGCTGACAAATGACAAAGGATACCAACGGCGAAGCCATCTGGCATCACGCTCGGCTGGGTCTAAGCCATCAACAATTTCGGTGTCGTCATGTTTTGGGTCGGTCGGTTGTTTGCTCATGGATAAAAATTATTAAAATAGTAAATTTGCTATTTTAACAAAAAATTTATCATAAATTATAGATTTTGTTCATATTTTTTGCTTCTTATAAAGGTGAACCGATAAAAAAGTGAATACGCACAGGGTCATCGTCATCGGTTACGCCTGTCGCCACGTCCAGCCGCACCAGACCAATCGGCGATGACCAACGAATACCAGTGCCTAAGCCCACGTGCGTTTTGTTATCCGCTTCGCCTGTGGTGTCGTAGGCATTGCCGACATCGCCAAACAACGCCAAACGTAAACCCTCACGAAATTCATAATTGTACTCAAGCGAACCGACCGCCAAAGCATCGCCACCCATCAAAAACGACTGGTCGCCATAAGTTGGTGCAAGTGTGTCGGTGTTAAAACCACGAATACTTTGGTCGCCCCCTGCAAAAAATCGCAAGCGATATGGCACTTTATAAAAATTGTCGCTATAAATATAGCCCAAATCCAGCCGTCCTAATACTTGGTGCTTTTTATCATCGCCAAAGCTATACAGCCCTGTCGCCCCTGCTCGCAAAATCGCCAAATTGGTATCTGTCAAAAGCCCATCACCACCGACTTCTAGCGAATATCGCTGACTGTAACCAATGGTCGGATTCATCACATTGTCCGCTTGGGTTTTATGCATGGCATAGCCAAACAACAACGCCTCTTGGGTAAAGTCGGATGCATAATTGTTAAAAGGATAGGGCAAATTATCTGTATCATAATTGCCCTCAGATAGGCTTAACTTGTCGGTACGATAACGCACGGACATGGTACGATTCCAGCCTGATTCACGGTTGATATTGCGGGCAAGATTGGCGTATAAAGTTTCCACTTCAAAGGTATTGGCAAGTTTGTCCGATTGTTTGTGTTGATAGCCGAGCGAGCCTGTTAATTTGTCATCAATTGGGTGCTTGTACGGCAGACTGCCCGTAACCTCCACCGCTTGGTCTACACGAGACACGGTGGTGCTAATCCCTGCTTGATAGCCACTTTTATTGACAAGGTTGTTGTTAATTTTGCCAATCGCACGCACGCCCACGTCCGTTTCATAGCCCAGACCGACTTCTGCCTCACGGGGTTTTGTCGCATCAAGCACGATATAAGTTGGCACGGCTTTTTGTTCGGCGACTTGCTCTGGCGTAAGCTTTTGTACTAGGTCGCCTGCGATGGCTTGTTGCACTTTTTTGTCATTGCTATTGTCATTTTGGTTTTTATCAATTTTTTTGGCAATATCGCTCACCGCATTGGCAAGGATAACCAACGGATTTTTACTGATATTTTTTTCTTCTGGGGCAAGCTCCATGTCTTCTGGGGCTTGTAACAAAATGCGTGATTTAGCTTTGATAATGTCTAACCGCTCTTGGGTGGTGTCATCAATGTTAAATTCAAGCGGCGCGTAATCCTTTGGATTTTGGATATTGGCAGGGTTGTCCGTTGCATCAGCGGTGACGTTTTGGCTTTGGATATCACCGTCATTGTTTTTTCTTGGTTGATTTTGAGCGATTTGGGTTTGGTCGGCTGTATTATTATCGCTGTTTTGCGAATTGGCTTGTGAATTATTTTGCGAATTATTTTGGCTATTGGCTTGTGAACTGTTTTGTGAATTGGCTTGTGCATTGTTGGGTGTAGTATTTTGCGATGTTACCCCTGCTCCGCTGTCCGCAGGCAAAATCACGTCCACATTCATACTGTTAAAATAACGAGTTACCGATAAATTGTTAGTAAGTTTGGTAACTAATGGTTGATAATAAGGGTCGCCTTTTTGGTAAGGCATGAGTTGTTGTAACAATTCTGGTTTAATCGGCAGTTTGTCTGGGTCATCAGTGAGATTGCCCTCTTTATCAATGCTGTAAACTTTGATATCGCCAAATTGATAACGACTTTGGGTGTCATACACCAAATCCACGTCTGCCACATTGTCAGGCAAAATCACATCAACCGAATGGTTTAACCATTTGCCATCAAAAAATCCATGTGTTTGAGAAACACTGTCCACCGCCGATTTGCTCGCTTCATATTGTCCATGATTGAACACATCGCCCGCTTGGGGCAAGGCTTCGTTTTCAATGACATCATAATCAGGGATTGACTGCTCGCCTTCCGCCCCTTCGCCACGAATGTCAAACAATTGATGTTGTACAATCACAGGCTCGCCAGCCTTTAGGTTCACTTCTATATTATCACCGCCCAAATGTTTAAACGACACTTCGGTTTCATAATAGCCGACCGCCTTTGCCGCATCAAGAGCAATCTGACGCAAGCGATTGATACTGCCGTTAAAATCTGCAACGGATTCTACCGTCACTTGCTCCAATGACGCTTTGATATTTTTGGCAGGTTGCAATGCTTCATCAGCATTGGCAAAGCTGATATCAATATAATTCGCCCCATCAACGGTATTTAGCACACGATTTTTTAATTTGCTAATCAAACCCTTACTGTCTGCGGTAACAGTCGTGTTTGGCTTGGCAATCGCAATTTGGGCGGAGTCCTGTTCATAGCTTGGCAGATAATCATCAGGATTAATCACATCAGCGTTGTCAAGGTCTTTACTTTGGTTAATTTGATTGTTAATGGTCGCTTGTTGGTTGTTGGTGTTGGCAATGTCGTTTAAGGTTTTTTCAACGTCTTTTGGGCTATCCATCACCGCTTGGCTATTGATAATTTGTTGTTTGGGCTGTTGTTGTTTTGCGTTATCAAGGCTATTGTCATTTTGAATCTGACTATCATTAACAAATGTTGATTATCAAACGCGGCAATCGGCTGATTAAAATTGTCATAATCGGTCAAAGTTTGGTTTTGTAGGCGTGTGCTGATTTTATTATTTGAATTGTTGCTTAAATGATTGTTTGCATTGTTTTGTTGATTGGAATGGCTGTTTGGTGCATTATTTTCTGTTGGGTTTTCTGTTGGGTTAAGCACTGCCGTATCGGTTGCATTGCTTAGGCTATTTTGATTTTGGGTTTGTTGTGTTGGCACTTGATACACATAATTATCAGTATCAAAAATTTGTTGATTATTTGCAAGGTTTCGTTTAATTGTTGGGTTGAGTTTGGGCTGTTATTTTGTTGCACGACAGGTTGTGGCAAATCTTCGGCAAAACTTGGCTGACTAAAAGTCATAGAAACGCTCAAAACGGTCAATACCGCCAGCGATACAGGCGTTAAACGCATAAAATGATGTTGTTGTTGATAACACGCACGCATACAATCCCCCAAAAAAAGCAAAATAAACGGCAATTTTAACACAGCCAATTGATTTGCCAAAATATTTTTCACCAAACTTTGACAATTTTTGTGTTAAGATAGGCAAATAACTTTTTCACAGGAAGAAATATGAGTAACCAATTCGCCCTTTTTAAAACTCGCCGTTTTACCCCCATGTTTGCCACCCAGTTTTTGGGGGCGTTTAATGACAATGTCTTTAAACAAGGCTTGATTTTGGTTTTAACCTTTGTCGCTGCCAGTCAGCTAAAAATGGAAATCAGTCTGTTAAACAACCTTGCCGCCATGCTGTTTGTGTTGCCGTTTTTTTTGTTTTCGGCTTTGGCTGGACAATTGGCGGACAAATACGAAAAAGCCAAACTCACTCGGCTAATTAAATTGCTTGAAATCATAATTATGGTCTTGGAAAGTGTGGGTTTTATTTTTGAAATTTATAGTTTGTTATTTGTAGCGTTGTTTTTGATGGGAACGCATTCCACTTTTTTTGGCCCGATTAAATACGCTTATCTGCCCCAAGCCATGCACGAAGATGAGTTGGTCGGTGCAAACGGTTTGTTTCAGATGGGTACATCTATGGCGATTTTGACAGGCATGATGCTCGCTGGCGTGCTAACGCAACAAGACCACATGATGTGGTGGCTGTCTGGCGTGGTGTTGGCGATTGCTTGCTTAGGCTATTTTACATCCCACTTTGTGCCCGCCATGCCTGCCCCACAGCCGAATTTGACGGTGGATTGGAACATTTTTCGCACCAGTTGGCAGACGATTAAATATCTGTATAGCTTGCCTATTATGTGGTTTACCATTATGGGCAATAGTTGGTTTTGGTTTTATGGGGCGACTTTGACGGTGCAAACGCCCGAATTTGCCAAAACCATTTTGCATGGCAATGAAAGCGTGATTATTCTAATGCTTACGCTGTTTTCGGTGGGGACGGCATTGGGGTCGCTGTTGTGTAAAACTTTAACCAAAAATCAAGTCAGCCTAAAATTATTGCCGTTTGGCATTGCAGGTTTGACGATTTTTGCCATTGATTTGTATTTTGCGTTAAGCGATTTAAATTTAAACATCAGCGACAAAAATACGCATTTTGATGTGATGGAACTGTTAAATATGGACGGTACGATTTGGGTTTTCATTGATTTGTTTTTACTTGGGTTTAGCGGTGGGATTTATATTGTGCCGTTGTACGCCTTTATGCAAGCGTTTGCCCCTGAAAGTCACCGTGCAAGAGTGATTGGGGCGAATAATATTTTTAATGCGTTGTTTATGGTGTCGTCAGCGATTTTTGCGATTGTGTGTTTAAATATGATTAAGATGCCGTTGCCAATGTTGTTTGCGGCGGTGGGTGTGTTAAATGTGCTGATTGGGGTGTGGGTGTTGGTAAAATTTAAAAAAAACATCATCAACTGATAACTAAATAACGGCTTGTTAAAGGAAAATTCAATGCTTGAAACGATTGGCTAGATGGTATTTGTGGTTGTCCTGTTATTTGGGGCGACCTATATGGGTATTTGACAAAAATTGTTACTCATCAAATTTACCAATCAGCAACAGCCAGCCTTTGAACTATGGCACAACTTTACAATGCCTGTGCATTTGGCTGATATTTTTAGCACGTTCAAGCCTGATATCGTGGCATTGGATTTTCGTCTTGTTTCAGTACTCAAGCCAATCAATCCTGTGGACGACTTACCGCCACAGCCGTATTGTATTTTACAAAAACAATCTGATGAAGCGACTTTTTTGGAGTTAATGTCGCCCACCGATACGCTCACGCCCAATAATTTTAACTCAGCCTTTAATCAACAGCTTGAAACCAGTCATGAACTGTGGCTCTCTGCCCAAACAGTTCCTGCAAGTAAACTTAATCGGCTTATCATCGCCTTGATTTTGCTCTGCACGCCTGTGATGTTGATAGTTGGTTCATTTTTTATGTGGAACTATCTGTAACTATTTTTTTGTGTCAGTCATTTGATTAATCGCTTTATCATCAAGCTTGACATCATCTTTGGTAATTGGCTGACTTTCAATCACTTGTTCAGGCACAAAACGCACCTGCAATTTGACAGGTGGACGTTTAAAATGTTTGTCGGTCAAATCTTGAATCTGCTTTTCCATCTTTGCCACCTGTGTATGCGTTGGGGCGACCAAGCCTTGCATAGTAACACGAATCACATAATATTTATCAGGCGTTATGCCATCAGCGTACGGATTTTTTTCTTGTTGAAAACTGCTATTTAGCACATAACTGGGCTGATGTTCAATGCCCTTTTCAATGATTTGATTCACCGATTTTTCATAACGTTGTTGGTCAATTTGCTGATAAAAATTGTACGTCAAATAACCACTAATCCCAACCAACAGCACCGCCGTCACCGCATTTCTACGCAAAAATAACCACACCTGTCGCACTTTGGAATCTTTGATACGCTCATCTTCACTTTCATCAATATCCAAACGGCGAAACCCTGCCACCCACAGCACCAACGCATTGGTAAACTGAATCGCCAAAATATTGGTCAGCGTCAATAAAAATGCACCCCACGCCAACGAATATTCACCATTGGCAAACAAAATGCCACTTGCCGTCAAAGGTGGTACAAGGGCAGTCGCCACCGCCACACCAACCACAGCCACTGACAAATTATGCGAAATCATCGCATACGCCCCTGCCGTCCCGCCTGCCAATGCCACCATCACGTCCATCGTATTGGGGGCAGTACGGACGATAATTTCATGCGAATAAGACTGCTCTGGAAATAACCACCCCAACACAAGCCCCACCGAATAAATCAGCACCCCACCTGATACCAACGTCCCAAGCGATTTTTTTAGCAAGGCAAAACGTGCGTCAATCACCGCTAATGCAATGCCACTAATCGGACCTATCAGCATGGCGACCAACATCGCCCCAATCACTACCGCAGGCGAATTTGCAAGCAAGCCAAAGCCTGCAATCACTGCCGCCAACCCATTTAACAAATAAAACATCTTGGTCGGCAATGCCCCGGACTCAATATCAATCCGTACTTGCCGATAGTCCACTTCTTTTTGGCTATTTTTTTTGGCAAGATATTGTTTAAAGGCTTCGTATTGGGCTTCTTGCTCAGCTTGCCGTTTGGCTTCTTGTTCCGCTTGTTGCTTTTCAACTTCATCAGCGATTTTTTTGTCAATTTGGTTTAATGACAAATATTCAGTATTTTCTGAAGATTTTTCTAGGTTAGATTTTGCCAAATTGGCATTGGAAAAATTGTCCGATTTGACGGTTTCTGACGGATTTTTTGGCTCAATTTCAACATTGGCATTACTGCTTAATTGTTCATTGACTTCATCGGCTATTTTGTCAATCATCTGTTTGTTCAAGCCTTGTTTTTGTAGTTGCTCAATATCTTCATCAGTCAAAACCAACTCGGACTTTTCTGCATTGTCTTTGTCATTTATTACATTGGTAAAATACTCAAACCAACGAACAGGCTGTTCCACAAGTTTAAAAATCAGCGATGTTAAATTTTTTGGTGTCATAAGTTCACTAATTATTTTTGTAAATGGCATCTTCAATTTGCATAATGGCGTTTTCCCAAGCGACTTCACTCGGTGGCACGCTTGCCAAAATTTGACAAATATTGGCAATGCCAAAATCAATTTAGTGTGAAAAATCTGCTGAGCTAATCAACAGATTTTTATCATTTAATGTAAGTTTTAGCATTTTTTTCCCTTACTCAACATTCAACATATTTTGCAAGGTTTCTTTAACATTTTTGGATTCAAATTTTGCTTGATAATCGTTAAGCAACGCTTTTGCCATTGCCTTTTTATCATCAACCAACGTTTGCCAATTTGACAAGCCTTGTAACAAACGAGATGCCAACAACGGATTGCGTTTATCAAGCACCACCATCATATCCAAATAACGCACCAAGCCGTCATTTGTCCACAGTTTAGTCGGTTGTGATAACAGACCGCCCAGCACCGCTCGCACACGGTTTGGTGTATTGATATCAAAGTCGCCATGCTCAGTCAAGGCAAAAATATCCGCCACACTTGCTGATTCATCGCTTGCCTGCACGCCAAACCACATATCCATCACCAAGTCGTCATGTTTAAAACGCTGATAAAAGTCGGCTAATAACTCGGCTTTATTTGGCAAATTATACTGCACCGCACCAACTAACGCCCCATAACGCTCCGTCATACAGGTCGCTTTGTGGTATTGCTCGGTTGTCCATTGGCTTGCTGTATCTAGGTTTGCACCCCCATCATTAACACATAGCACCATATCTAGCACGGTATTTCGCCACGCACGTTCTCCCATGGCTTTGGCGGTATCTTGGTAGTCTTGGATTGGCAGTTGTGTATAAGCCGTTTGCCAAAAATCTTTCAGATGATTTGCCACTTTTTGTTTGGTTTTATCTCGTTGCTGTTTGACAAAATCAGGGTCATAATTTTGTTGAATTACACTACCCAACTCTCGTTCACTTGGCAAATCCAACAAGCGACTGGCAAGCATGGCATCGCTATTGGCAAGGCTTGGTATGCTATTTGCCAAAGCGGTTAAATAAGCGGTACTGCTTTGGTTATTTAACAAAATTTTATTTACCAAACTTTGTACCGCTTGCCAACGGTTAAAGCCATTGGTTTCATGTTCCGCCAAAAATGCCAAGTCGTCATCGCTATAGTTAAATTGCAAAATAACAGGGGCGGAAAAATCTCGCAACAACGAAATCACAGGCTCAAAGTCATGTTCGTTAAACAGATTTTCAAAAGTAAAATCTTGTTCGCTTTGGGTTAAAAGTAACAAATCTTCTTTGACCAATTCGCCTGTTTGACGGTTAAAAATGGCGGTTTTGACTGGAATTGGTAGGTTTTTGGGTTCTGGATAATTGGCGACTTTGCGGATTTTTTGGGCTAAGTGAATTGTTAAGTTTTTATCATCCTTCAGCCAATAGCCTGATACCACAGGGGTGGCAGGTTGGGTGTACCAGTCCAAAAATTGCTCAACATTTGTACCAGATACGCTTAAAGCGGATAACAAATCTTCCACGGTAACGGCTTGTCCGTCATAACGGCGGAAGTATTCGTCTGTGCCTTGGCGGAATTTTTCTTTGCCTAGCGTGTTGGCAATCATTCGCACGATTTCCGCCCCTTTTTCATACACGGTTGCGGTATAAAAATTGTTGATTTCAACAAAATGGTCTGGGCGTGGTGGATGGGCAAGTGGGCTAGCATCTTCGGCAAATTGATGGACTTTTAGTACCGCCACGTCATCAATGCGTTGCACTGCAGGCGAATGTAAATCGGCAGAAAACGACTGGTCTCTAAAAACAGTAAAGCCTTCTTTTAAACATAGCTGAAACCAATCTCGGCAAGTGATACGGTTGCCTGTCCAGTTGTGAAAATATTCGTGAGCAATAACGGCTTTGACGTTAAAATTGCGTCTATCGGTGGTCGTTTCTGGGCTTGACAGCACACAAGCGGTGTTAAAAATGTTCAAACCCTTGTTTTCCATCGCCCCCATGTTAAACTGGCTGACCGCCACAATCATATAACGGTCAAGGTCGTAGGCTCGTCCGTAGTTGTCTTCGTCCCATTTCATTGAGTCTTTTAACGCCTGCATACCGACATGGCATTGCTCAATATTTTTGGGCTTGGCGTACAATTCTAACAAAACATCACGCCCTTCAATGGTGGTATAATGGTCAGTCAAAACCGCCAAATCCGCCATCACGCAAGCGAACAGATAGCTTGGTTTTTTGGTCGGGTCTTGCCAAACCGCAAAATGACGGTTGTCGTCCAAATCGCCTTTATCAATCAAATTGCCATTTGCCAACAAAGTTGGAAATTTTTTTATCCGCTTCAATACGAGTGGTAAAAGTAGCAAGCACGTCTGGACGGTCTGGATAAAAGGTAATTTTGCGAAAACCCTCTGGCTCACATTGGGTAACAAACATTTTGTCTTCACCCTCGCCTGCCTGATACAAGCCTTCCAAACTGGTATTTTTTTGTGGCACAATCGTTACCACCGTATTGATAATACAAGTATCTGGGGCATTTTTGATAACCAGTTGCTCACTGTCTAATTGATAATCGTTTTCGGTTAATAATTGACCGTTTAAATGAATCGATTCCAGTTGCAATTCACGACCCAATAGCACCAAATCACCTGCCGTTTTGCGGGTCATGTTTAAAGTGGCAGTAACTTTGGCGTTGTCTTGATACAATTGAATGGTTAAATCAATATTATCAACATGAAAGCTAGGTGGCGTATAGTCTTTTAGGTAGATTTTTTGCGGGGTTGGGGTGTTTAACGGTACGTCAGGCATTTGTGGCGTAACGGTTTGATTGGCTTGAATTTGGGTAGTTTCAGACATTGTTTTTCTCTTTTTTACAATAAAATCAATAAGGCATTATAAAGCAAGCACTGCATAAAATAAATGGGTTGTTTGTCGTAATTTTTGACAAAAAAATTACCATGACAAAAAATCATGGTAATTATGTCAAACAAATATTTAATAACAAATTAAAAGAAAAAAATATTCTGCACAAAACCCAATATACAACAAAAATTCACACAGAATATTTTACAGTATTGTACGCACGATAACATGAGATAACATGACTTGTTCTCAAAGCCATGTTTTTGCGGTTTCGTAAACTTCGCTATCTGCACGTTTGCCAACAGTTAATAGCAAAATATAAATCTCGTCATCATTGACCGCATAAACAAGACAAATACCCGCACGTTGCAGTTTGATTTTGTACAGTCCAGAGAATTCACCGCCCAATCGGTTTTTTGGAATGTGTGGGTTTTCTACAGTTTTTTCTAGTTTTTTGCGTAACTGGTCTTTGACGGCTTTGTCCAGTTTGCTTAAATCTTTGACAAAATCATCGTGTCTTTTGATAGTGTAAGTCATGCAAACAGCTCATCAAGCGTGGTGGTGCGAATGTTATCCATATCGTGTAAGCGGTGCTTAATCGTGGCGATTTCGTCATCGCTAAAGTCCGCTTGATAGGTGAATGTTAAAGGTACGGTTTTGGTTTTGGCAACGTTTACCAAAAACATTTTTAACGCCCCTGCGGTGGTCATGCCGTAGTTTTCAAAAATCACGGCTACTTCGTCTTTTAGTTCTTTGTCTAGGCGTAAGTTAAGATTGACGGTGGTCATGGTGGGGTTTTCCTGTTGATTTTTTGAGTATTGTAAGTAAACTACTATCATTTTACAAGTAATTAACCCAAAGTTATAATCTGTACCCAAAAATGAAAAATCGTAAATAAGTTGGGTGGAACAATGACGTCC
>CAKMOY010000042.1 GCA_927911235.1 uncultured Moraxella sp. | reverse complement strand
TATTGGGTTTCTAATGCCTTGTCAAGCAAAGCTTTACCACGTTTTGGCACTATTTAAATAAGTCTTAGCACGACTGGCTCGGATTTTTAACTGATTTTCATCAAATTTTGCCAAAGCCTGATACAACGACCGCCCCAATGCTTTGGCAAGATTGACAGGCACGGCATTGCCAATTTGTTTATACTGTTGGCTCATACTGCCACAAAACGCCCAATTATCTGGAAACGTCTGAATACGAGCGTACTCTCGCACAGTCAAAGGGCGTGTTTCATCAGGGTGGCAACGCTCGGTTTGGTTTTGAGCAGGTGAGCAAGTCAAAGTCAAACTCGGTGCGTCCCAAGCCAATCTACGAGCCAAGCCTGTTTTACCACCGCCCAAAAAATAGCTTTTTTTCATATAGGCACGAGCCACGTCATCGGGCAAATCACGCCAATAACCACCCGCAGGGACTAAGTCCATGACCGCCTTTTTCTTGTCAGGGTAAACTTGACCGATGGATTTTGGCACATCACAATCGTACAACACGCCTTTTTTTAAACCATCAGCTAGCGTATATTCTCTATCGTCAGCCTTGGGCCATTCAAAATCAATGCTACCCACCAAATCATTGCGAATAGCGATTAAAATTAACCGTTCTCGTTTTTGTGGCACTTTATAATATTTGGCATGAAGAATTTGCGGTTCTAACAATGATAACCCAAATCGGCAATCGCCTGTTTAATCGTTGCTAACGTCTTGCCACCGTCATGATTGAGCAAGCCACGCACATTTTCACCGAGCATAATTTTGGGCTGAATTTCTTTGACTGCTCTGGCAAATTCAAAAAACAACGTGCCACGAGTGTCTTCAAAACCGCCTTTATTCCCTGCATACGAAAAGGCTTGGCAAGGAAAACCGCCTGTTACCACATCAATTTTGCCATGATATTGGCTAAAATCCACTTGTTCAATTGGGCTTTCTATGACTTGCCATTGTGGACGATTGTGGCGTAGCGTTTGGCACGCCCATTTGTCTTTTTCGTTTAACAAAACGTGATGAAAACCAGTTTGTTCCAAGCCTAATGCCAAGCCCCCTGCCCCTGCAAATAATTCAATGGTGGTAAAATGTGTGGCTGATAAATTATTTAACATGAATTTCCCCAACAAAAATCGTCAAAACCTTGATAGTTCGCAAATGACGTTTTAAAAATACGTTTTAAAATATCATCTTGTTTATCGGCTTGTAAATCTTCGGTTAATTCTTTTAAAACGGTGTTTTGAATGATATTATCAAGTTTGGTTTGAGCCAATACATCATCAACAATCATTGGCAAATGTCGGCATAACTGATAAAAACTATCGGCTTGCCCTGTTGCAATCTCATAAAATTTATCAATAGACACACGGCGAATATTATCGTGGTAAAAACTTTGTGAATTTAGACTAATTTGCCATGCTATATTTTGACTGCGTTTGGCAATCACTTCTACCAACATACAAGTGGCATTGGGATTTTCCAACAATTTGGCTTGCATATTCATATAAGTTTTTTGTGATGATGATGAGTTCATCGTATTGTGTTTATTTTTCATTTCAACAAAAATTTGTTTATCATGATTAACGATATCAAAACCCTGTTTTGGCACTTCCCAACCGTCAATATACTGAAATAAATCTTGGTGAAAATAGCCGATGTGATTATTATTGGACTTATCCAACTGGCGAATGACTTCTACTTCAATAATATCTTCCAAAGATTGTTGATAAATTTTGGCATCAAAGGTTAATTTGATGGGGTCAATGATATTTTTTTGAAATTCTTTTAAACCGATAATAGAACGATACTTTTCAATCGTGTTTTTGACATGATTAAAAATATCATCATCGCTGATAAAACCTAAGTTATAACGCATTGTTTTTTCCTTTTAAAACAAACTATTAGCTTGGGTCATACAACACCACCGTTTGGGTAATCAAATCCGCCAAATTTTGTTTACGAGCGGTAAACCACCCCACAAAAAACAACGGCAACAACAACACCTTAAAAATCTCACGCAAAACCGCATGAAAAAACCCAATCCGCTGACCGTCCGTATCAAACACCCAAAGCCCCATTATCATTTTACCAATCGTGCCTTGTCGAGCCATACAAGTAAACATCGCCATATAAACCACATACACATTCAACGCAATCACCGCCAAAGTCGGCTCATTGAGTGCCGTCATGCCTGCCATTTTTAACAAATCTGGCAACAAAAATTGATAGCCAAGACCCAACACCACCGCCACCAATACCAAATCAATCACCCACGCAAAACCCCGCTTAAACACGCCTGTATACTGCATTTGATTGGCTCGCTTATGGGTATAACAAGTCGGTGGTAAAGCCGATTGTCCTACAACATCATAAGTTGATTGTTCAAAAATGGGTGTTTGAGAAACTGGCTCTTGATAAATAGGCTCTTGATAAACAGGCTCTTGATAAACAGGCTCTTGCGAAAGGTTTTCTTGAGAAATGCTATCTTGATAAACCTTTTCTTGATAAACTTGTGGTTCATTCGCCACTTGTTCGACATTTGTCGTATTTTGATATGGCTCAACTTTTGCCCCCACATCGTCCAACATTGCTGACATATCCGTCCCTGCCACAGGCGACTGATTTTCTGGAAACAAATGCCGACTACCACAATTTGGACACATCATAGCGGTTTTTGGTAAAAACTGCGTACACGTTTGACAAACAAGTTTCATAAATGACCTTTTTATGTTTTTTAAATTTTTTTGTAAAAATAATGCAATAAAAAATTTGCGAAGTTTTATTGACAAATCAGGGCATCAAAACGGTATAATATCGTAAATTTTCAGGAAAATACGCCATGTCTATCACACTGCCAAACTTTGCCCTAACCGCCGTCCAAAATCCAACCGTAACCAACACCAATATTGACAATTTGACAACCAAAACACTTATTTTAACCGATTACATCGCCAAAAACGATATCGGATTGATTGTTTATTTTTATCCAAAAGATAACACCGCAGGTTGTAGCGTACAAGCCCAAGACTTTAGCGAACACAAAGACGCTTTTGCCAAATTGGGCTATCACATCATTGGCGTATCTCGTGATAGCGTCAAAAGCCATCAAAAGTTTATTATTAACAAAGCCATCAATTTTGCCTTAATCAGCGATAGCGATGAAACATTGTGCCAATATTTTGGTGTGATTGGCGAAAAGAAATTATACGGCAAAACCAGTCTTGGTGTCGTGCGTTCTACCTTTGTTTTTGACAAAAATGCTAAACTACAGCATGAATTACGCAACGTAAGGGCAAAAGGTCATGTGCAAAAACTATTTGACTTGTTACAACAGTCCTAATCCATTTCACCAGATTTGGCAATTTTCATGAAAATGTAAAAAATTTTTTGAGCAAATTTATAACGATTTGTACTTGGATTTTTACCAAGCGATTGGCGGTTCGTTAGAAGACGAAGTCGTCAATTGGTCGTATTATTTTGCCAATATGGCAGAGGTTAGCGTTAAGATATTAATTTTGCTTGTGATTTTGGGTTTTATGTATTGGCTGACCTTGTATATTATCAAACACAGCCGTTTTGGTAAAATTGAAAGCAAATTTCGCAATTCGTTTATGCTCACCGCTCGTATATTATGGCTGTTTACCAGTTTGCTTGCGATTATGAGCCAGTTGGATTTTGAGCCAGAAACGGTGAAAGCCACCGCCAAAGCAGGCATTTGGTCGGTGCTGTTTTATTTGATTTGGTATAATTTGGGCTATTTGATGGAAAAAATGCTCCAAAATTATGGCTTAAATGCGTCCATTGAGCAGTTGTTGCACAATTTGTTATCCATGTTGATTATTATTTTGTGGATAGCAAGCGTGATGGCACAGTTTGGTTTTGACATTGTGTCAGTGGTAGCAGGTCTTGGTATTGCAGGGATTGCAGTGGGTTTTGCCGCTCAGTCCACGTTGGCGAATTTTATCGCTGGGATTACCATTTTGATTGAGCAGTCGTTTCAGGTAGGCGATTGGGTCAATATCAACGGTCAAGAGGGCAAAGTGGTGCAGATTGCGTTACGCACTACACAGATTTTGACAAGGGACAATATCACGGTGATTTTTCCAAATTCAACGGTCGCATCAGCGGAAGTGGTGAATTTAACATCAAAAAGTCTGATTCGCTTTGACATTGAAGTTCGCATTGCGTTGGAGGCAGAAATTGAGCAAGCCCGTGATGCGATTTTGCGAGTGTTAGAATACACCAAAGAAATCGTTCATCGCCCTGCTCCAACAGCAACGGTGGACAAGATTGGCGATTTTGGCGTACATTTTATCGTGCGGTTTTGGGTCAATCCGCCCCATGTTGCTCGTATGCCTGTGATTAAAGAAATCATGCGAGAACAGATTAAACAAGCCCTTGATAATGAAGGGATTTTGACACCGTATCCGCATATGCAATTGGTGTTACAAAAAAATGACGATAGCCCACGCATTCTTACCGCTGAAATTGCCAAATAACATCATTTCATGCTAAAAAACTGAAAATTGTGATAAAATAACCGATTAATTTTATTTTATCCAATTTGGCAAACGCTATGACAACTCAACAAAATTCTAATTTTCCTATCATTATCACCTGTGCTAACGGTTTAGAAATTCCGCTACAAACCGAATTAAACAGCTTTAACATTCACACCGACATCAAACAAACAGGACGTTTGACCGCTGATTTAACGCTTGCTCAAATTTATCAAATCTGCCTATGGTCAAGGGTTACATCTCGTGTACTGTTACCACTTGGCAAAAAAAATATTAACACAGAATACGATATTGCCGAACAATTATACACTTTTGCCAAAAGTGTAAACTGGACAAATTTGTTTAACGTTGAACAAACGTTTGCCATTCGTCTAAGTCTTGATAAACGTGTACAAGCGAACCAACAATTTACCATGCTCCGTGTCAAAGATGCGATTGCTGACCAATTTAACGAAAAAATCGGCAGTCGCCCAAATGTGGACAAAAATCCAGATTTTCATATTTTTGCAACGGTAAATGACAAGCAAGCCGAGCTATACCTTGATTTATCAGGCACTTCGCTACACAGACGTGGCTACCGTGTCGCCATGACGGACGCACCACTTAAGGAAAACCTTGCCTCTGCACTACTTTACAGCGTGGATTTTCATCAAAAAGATTTTGACGTGATTATTGACCCGATGTGTGGCTCTGGCACGTTACTGATTGAAGCCTTGCTGATGAAAGCGGACTATGCCGTTGGGCTTGATAAAGCGGACAATCAGTTCGGTTTTTATGCGTGGCAACATCATGATGACACGCTTTGGCAAAATATGGTAACGGACGCACAAAGCCGTTTTCACGACAAAATTCAACGCATGGCAAACGGTGAAATGCCTGCCGTTTTTGGTTTTGACATGGATGCAAAAGCGGTGCGAGCGACCCACAAAAACTTGCTAGCATCAGGTTTAACACCGATTATTAACAAAATCACCTTGCAACAACGTTCATTGGCAACGCTCAATCTTGCGGTAGAAAAACAAGTCAATGCGTGGAAAAATCCGCTGATTATCACCAATCCGCCATACGGTGAGCGACTTGGCGAAGAAGAATTGATTAAGCCATTGTATCAAGGACTTGGTAAAAAATTACAACATTTATTTGCTAATAGTCAAGCACCAATTACTTTAGGCGTTTTGTCGGCAAAAGTTGAACAAGCCGATACTTTAGCCATTCTTGAGCCAAAAACGTTGCGTTGCCATAACGGTGCGATTACCGTATATTTCCGTTATGGATTACTCAACAAAAATAATGAATTAAACTTGATTGAACGTTTTGAAAAACGAGAAATTAACGTGGAAGAAGGGCAAGATTTTGTCAATCGTTTACAAAAAATCTTGCCAATCTAAAAAAAATTGGCGAAAAAACAACAAGTTACCAATCTGCGTGTGTACGATGCGGATTTACCAGATTTTAAAGTAGCGGTAGATATTTACGGCAATTTTGTTCATGTACAAGAATATGCAGCTCCAAAATCCATTCCACCAGAAACCGCCAAAAAACGCTTTAATTTAGCCTTGCTTGGCATTCGTGAAGTGTTGCAAGCCAATCGTGAACAAGTGTTTATCAAAACTCGTGCCAGACAGTCAGGCAATGAGCAATACGAGAAAAAAGGCAACACAGGCAAGTTTTATGTGGTGAGCGAGCCGACCGCCCAAAATCAACGTGCATTTTTTTTGGTGAATTTTAGCGATTATTTGGACACAGGTTTGTTCCTTGACCACCGCAGTATTCGCAAAATGATAGCGGAAAATTCTCGTGGCAAAAACGTGTTAAATCTGTTTGCCTACACTTGTACGGCAAGCGTTCATGCAGGGCTTGGTGGTGCAAAATCGGTTACCAGTGTGGATTTATCACAAAATTATTTGGATTGGGGGCGTAAAAATTTTGCGTTAAATGGTTTGCCAGATTTGCCAAATTATCAATTTATCGCTCATGATGTGTTTGATTGGATAAAAAAAATAATACCGAGCAGTACGATGTGATTTTTATTGACCCACCGACTTTTTCTAATTCCAAAAAATTTCATGGGACATTTGACGTACAGCGAGACCATACGGCACTGATTAACCGAGCAATGAACCGTTTGACAGCGGACGGTATTTTGTATTTTTCTAACAATTTTACCAAATTTGAGCTTGATAAACAGATAAGCGAGCGATATTCGGTGATAGAATTAACTTCACAAACGATTGGTTTTGATTATGACATTAAAAAGCCCATTCATCAGTCTTGGGCAATTTGCCATAAACAATCCAACAATAATCGTGTAAAATAATAGGTTAGGACTTACGCAAAAGACATTGGATTCCTGCCTTCGCAGGAATGACGAATATTTCTAGGTTTCCGTCACCCCTGCGTATGCAGCGATCTAGCGTCTTATTTTAAAAATTGAAATAATAAAAATGCATAAGCCCTATAGGTAAGAAAAAACTGCTAGCATTATGGTGATAGGTGCTAATGTAGGACAACATGAATAAAGGTGATGTTATGACAAAACTAATTGAAGCGTTACAAAAAAGCCACGAAAATATTCGCAGCCTAGGACAACAACTGATAAATAGTAATAATGAAACAGACATAGAAACAATATTTCAATCGCTTTGGCAACAGTTTTTTGCCCATGAAAAAGCCGAAGAATACATTGCATTTAAGGTCATGCACCGTGGCGATTCTGCCAATGAATCTTTTAGCGAAAAAGCCTTACAATATGCCGTTGACGAACATCATTATTTTGAACAGTTTGTAGAAGATATTTCACTACTCACACCACAAGATAGCAGACGTGCTGGACTGATTCGTGAGTTGGTTGATCAGTTAGACAGCCATATGCGACATGAAGAAGCGTTTATTTTTCCACGTCTAGCCGAACAGCTTAACGAAACCAAACAAGACGTTTTTGGTAAATGAATATAACCAAAAACTAAGCGAAACCCAGCTTGTTAAAAAGGTCAGTTAATCGTATTTATCATATATGATAAAAAAGGGCTTATGCAATAAGCCCCTACAAAAACACAATATTTTAATTGATGAATTAAAACAAACTGGTAATATATTGCCAAATGCGTTTAAAAATCCCTGCTTGTTCCACCGCCACATCAGCAACCAACGGCACAGATGCGACTTGTTGACCGTTTAACATCGCAACTAATGTACCGACTTCTTGCCCTTGTTGAATGGGGGCTTTGACGGTTTTTGGCATATTAACAACGGTGGTGATTTTGTCTTGATTGATTTTTTCGGTTAAAACCTGTAAATTACTGGCAGTTTTGACTGCGACATTATTCACTTTGCCATACGACACAGGAATTTCGCCTTGGGCTTGTCCAGCAGGGGCGACAACTTTGGTTGTAAAATGCCCAAATCCCCAGTCTAACAGCTCTCGGGATTGGTTGGCACGTTCTTTTTCAGACTTTGTACCCATGATGACCGAAATCAGTCGCATATCTTGGCGTTTGCTAGACGCGACCAGACAAAAGCCTGCTTCTTTGGTATGACCTGTTTTTAAGCCGTCCACCGTTGGGTCGGTATATAACAAGGCGTTGCGATTGCCTTGTTTGATATTGTGATAGGTAAATTCTTTTTGAGAATATAATGGGTAGTATTTATTGCTATTTTGAATAATTGCTTTGGCAAGGGTCGCCAAATCTTTGGCAGAAGCGACATGACCTTTATCAGGCAAACCTGTCGCATTGACAAAGTGGGTATTGGTCATGCCAATTTTTTTGGCTTCTTGGTTCATCAGCTCTGCAAAGGCAGGCTCGCTACCTGCGATATGTTGTGCCATCGCTTTAGCAGCGTCATTACCCGACTGAATGATAATGCCTTTTAACATATCCAACGCACTTGCAGTCGTATTAACAGGCACATACATACAAGATTCCACACTACTGCCACGACACCACGCTTCTTCGGTCATTTTGACAGGTTCATTTTCTTGTAATTTGCCTGTTAATAGGCGTTGCTCAATGATATAACTGGTCATCATTTGGTTAATGACGCAGGTGGAAACGGTTGGTCGGCATTTTTTTGGGCGAGAATTATCCCTGTATCATAATCCATCAAAATATAGCTATTGTTATCCAGCTCTGGCTGTGCCACCGCAAATGCTGACACACTCAACATAGAAGCTACCATGACTGTCGCCATTTTTAATGATTGACGAGATTTCAATGCGTACATAAACCTTACCCTTTTCATACCTAAAAAAATGCTATCTTACCAAAACCACCAAAAAACAAAAAGCCCAAAATTCAATATTTATCAAATAATTGTAACATTTCGCAAACTTTTAAAATTTTGGCAAACTGATAAATTAAAAATAAAATCCAAAATAAAACCCCAATTAACCAAATTAATCAGGGCTTTTTATCAAATCGCTAAACAATACGCTAGCCAATCAAATCGCAGAATCTGCCAACTCTTGACACACTTGTTTGTTATCGGCATTAGAAAAACCCAACGTCCATTGGCGAGTTTCTTCCAAAATTTGTTTATAATCTTGTTGCGTAGATAAATACTGCACCGCCATGCGTGGGTCGGTGATGGTCGGCATTAAATTTTTTAGTTCAACATTATAAGCGGTTGCAAAGCCTTTTTGTTGCTTTTTACTCAACATTGGTGGGCAGATTTCGGATAAAACTTGTAACACCGCCACTTCTTCTTTGGTCGTTGACAACTCCGACATATCAATGGCAATGGTGTTTGTATCATCAGCTGCCACAGCAGAAACCGTTGCCGACATGGCAAACGCTGTCGCACAACTTGCTAACACCAATTTTTTGAAAATGCGATTTGTAAATGTTATGTTGTTCATAGAATTTAACATTACCTTTGCTAAAAAATCAATTTGGCATATGATACCGAATTTTGACAAAAAAAACCTTAAAAATTTTGGATAAAATCGCTTGTTTTTTGTGAAAAATTTCGCATTGTGGCAAGATTTCAGCAATATTCCCCAAAAAACTTAAGGATTTTCAAAAAAACGCTCAATTTTCAACTTTTACCACATTAATAATGGACAAAGTTTGATTATCGGTTTGCAAAAAAGTGATATCAACATCTTTATATTGCATAACAAATTGCCGATTGTCCAACACTTGCCGATATGCTGGGCGTGGGTCTTGGGCAATCAATTGCTCAATGATGGCAATATCTTTTTTGCTTAGGCTATTTTGATGGATAAATTGTTCAAATTTTGTGTAAACAAATTCGCTGATAATCACGGTTTTGGTCGCAGGTTTTTGCGGTGCAAAACCACTATTGGCAGTCGCTATGCTATCGCTATAAGCGATGTATGGCTTGACATCTAGCACAGGCGTGCCATCTAACATATCGCCACCGATGATGTGCAGTTGCCCTGTTTTTGGGTCAAAATAATCCAACGCCACCACCGACAGCCCAATATTGCTCGGTCGGTACATACTGCGACTGGCAAAAACGCCAATTTTTTCGTTACCGCCTAGACGTGGCGGGCGGATTTGAGCGGAAAAATGTTCGTTATCGGCAATGCGATTTTGATGAAATTGCCACAAAATCCACAAATGGCTAAAATCTTCAATACCATCAAAGGCTTGCGGATTGTTAAACGGTGGCAAAAACTCAATCACAGACGGCACAGCGACCAAATTGGGTTGACGTGGAATGCCAAATTTTTGACGAAGTGGCGAACGCACATAGCCGATAATGGGAAAAGTTGCGGTAATATTTGGCATAAATGGGCTTTCTTATACAAATTTGAATTTTTAATGCGTGATGTTATGAATACAAGTTCTAATATTATGCCATTTTTTTATAGCAAAACTACCTTTTTTTGACAAAAATTTGGTATGATATACAAACTTTTGATTTCAACCAATCATTTTCCCATTTTTATTTAAAAAACTTTAAAAACGACAAGAAAGGTAAACTTATGTCAGAAAATAACGATGCTCGTGCAAAAATTTTAGCAAAATTTTATGAAGAAACGGTAACTTATGTTCATCATTGGAATGAAACTTTGTTTACCATTAAAACCACTCGCAACGATGGCTTGCGTTTTCGTAATGGTGAATTTGCCATGATTGGACTAGAAGTAGACGGCAAACCGCTCATGCGTGCCTACTCTATCGCAAGCCCAAACTATGACGAAGAGTTAGAATTTTATTCTATCAAGGTGCAAGATGGTCCTTTGACTTCTATTTTGCAACACATTCAAGTCGGTGAAAAATTGCTCGTTAGCAAAAAACCGACAGGTACACTTGTTTTGGACGATTTAAACCAAAATGCCAAACATTTGTATATGCTTGCGACAGGCACAGGGCTTGCACCGTTTTTGTCATTGGCTCGTGACCCAGAAGTGTACGAAAAATTTGACAAAGTAATTTTGGTGCATGGCGTGCGTTATGTCAGCGAGCTTGGTTATCGTGAAATGTTTGAAAAAGAGTTGTTTGAAGATGAACTTTTGGGCGAATTTGTCAAAGATAAATTGATTTATTATCCAACTGTAACTCGTGAGCCGTTCCGCAATCAAGGGCGTATGACCGATTTGATGAAATCAGGCAAATTATTTGAAGATATTGGCTTGCCACCGATTAACCCAGAAAACGACCGAGCCATGCTGTGCGGTAGTCCGTCAATGAATAAAGACGTTGCCGAAATTTTAGACGATTTTGGCTTAAAATGTTCACCACGCATGGGCGGTACAGGTGATTATGTGGTAGAAAGAGCGTTTGTTGAGCAGTAATTTTTAAAAAATATCTAAATTTGATTTAATAAAAAAGGATACAATCAGTGTCCTTTTTGTTTTTCGTTTTTGTTTAAAAAAATTAAAAATCGCTTTTTTTTCAAAAAAAATAACATTTTTTCTATTATTTTGTATGTTCGCAAG
>CAKMOY010000041.1 GCA_927911235.1 uncultured Moraxella sp. | reverse complement strand
TTAGTAAATATTACTCAGTTTTACCAAACCATTTTTCATTGATTTTATTATAAGTACCATCTTGTTTAATTTGTGTAAGACCTGTGTTGATTTTTTGAATTAGTTCGCTATTCCCTTTTTTAAATGCAATGCCTAATTCATTAGTTTGTGCAGAGTTCGTGATATTAAAAGTGCGTAATTTAAGTTCTGGATGCTGTTTAATATAATAATTTTAGAACTTTATCATTATTAATAAAGCCATCCGCTTTTTTAGAAGCAATATCTTTTATACCCAAAAAAGTCGTTTTAACTGCTACTAAATTTTCAGGGTTTTTTACTAACGCTTGAGCAGAAGTATAATCTACAGTACCTTTTAAGGCAATCAATTTATACAAACCTATATTATCTTGATTCATTTGCAAACTTTCTGGGTCACTTCTTGTCAAGATGCTTGTTGTATATGATAAATAAGGGTCGCTAAAATCAACAATTTGTTTACGATCATCCGTGATTGAAATACCGGCAATCCACATATCTATTTGGTTTGTCTCTAATGCTTGTGGAAATTGTGCCCAAGGCTTGCTGATGATTTGAATTTGTATGCCAGATTTTTTAGTGATAGCTTCTATTAAATCAATATCATATCCTATAGGCAAACCTTTTTCATCTAATGATGTAAATGGAGAGAAGTTGGAATCAACTGCGACAATATAAGCTTTATCTGCTGGATTTTGAGTTTGCTGAGAGGTTTGAGTATCAGATGGAGCTGTTTCAGTTGATTTTTTTGACTCATTTTGAGAACAGGCTGTAACCAAAATAATTGGTAAAAAATGAAGTAGTTATTAAGTTTCATAGGAGGTCACCATAGAAATTGAAAATAAAATTATAACTTTTTGATAAACTCTGCTTTTTTTAACCAGAATAAGATTGAAACGTTTTTAAAAGGTTATGTATTATATATTTTTTGTAAATTTTTTTCAACTATTGTCTTGTTCTAATCTGGTAAATAGGTTTATAATTCCACCCAAAAATGCCAAAAACATATCTTTATGAGCGTCCCACATATCGCCCTGTTGCCCATTATAGGCTTCCGCTTGCTTTGGCGACATCGTCATTGCCAACGCCCATTCAATCCATTCATACACTAAACTGGTGGACATATTCACCATCAACACCAACAAAATCACCTGTTTTTGCCAATATTCTTAAAATAATGTTGAATAATATCAAAAAATACCCCAAACAAACACAAACCATAACAAAAATGCACCAAACGGTCGTACATATTGCGTTGCCAGTCCATCACCTTATCCAACGAAAAACCAAAAACCGCTTGCGTCCACTCACTATAGGGCGTATAAGAATACAAATATCTCGCCCCAATAATATGAATGAGCAAAAACAACGTGCCACCGACAAAGGCTTTATCAGACAGTCTAATGGCTTTTTTTAGGTACAAAAAAACGCCAACACAAACCAACGTGCCAGCTTGATGTAACAAATAACTGGGAAAATGTAACGGCTGAATACTGGCTAAAACCACTGCAATCGTCAAGACTGCCAAACAGATTTTGACGGTTTTAGTAAAGGTTTTAGACGGCAAATTGGGTGGTGAATTAGATAGCAAAATTGTTATCTTGCACAACCAACAAGGTATCACCAAGACTAGACAATTTTAAGGTATTGCCATAGCGGAACACTTCAATATTCGCCCCTTTTTTGTCTTTGTATTCTTGGTGACGCAAATAATTATTATGCTCAATCTCAAAACGCACCACACTGTCTAACAAGGTTTCTAACTGCTCAAGGCTAAAAGCGTGCCAATCTAGCTCAATATAAGGGGCAAGGCTACCTGTAACAAAACGTAAGGCATTTGGGGTATTGATAACTTTGGTGGTCATGAGATTTCCTTATAAATGTTGATAAAAATTATTCACATGGTGGATTTAATTTAACAAGATTTTGGTTAAAATTCAACCTGATTTTAGCAAATTAGCGTTCAAAATGATAAAAGTTAAAATTGGTAAATGCTGGCAGGCGTGCCAAGTCGTTTTTCACGAAATACCGATGAATCTTGATAAAAATCTAAATTTTGATTTTGGCAAAACGTTGGAATACCCAAGATTGGCAAGGGTTGAAACATTTTTGAAAACAGCGTTTGTTGTAAAAAAAAAGTTTGCCAAAAAATGTGTCCAATGTTTCACGTTGTTTATCAAATTGACATGGAAAAAAATCATCATCAGCCGAAATCAGCAACACATGGGCGGTGATATTTTTGCGTGGGGTGATGAGTTTTTCTAATAAGGCATGACCGATGGCAAAAAATTGGGTCGTGGTTATGCCATCATGTTGCCAAGCGTTGTCAAATAGGGCGGTTCGCCAGTCAAACTCTTGTAAAGCGGTCAAAATGGTTGGCAAACGGCTAATCACCACGCCACCATTTTCATCAAATAAAGTCAAGGCGTTGCGTAATGGCGTGCGAGCGTTGCTAATGCCGTGGGCTTGAATGTTTTGATCGTGTAATTGGTTAAAAACGGCTTTGGTTTTGGGAAAATTTAGCCAAATCAGACCGTTTAACAGGTCGTGAAAATTGTTTCTGGTGGGAATGTTGCCTGTATTGGCGATAAAACTTTCGTAAGTGGTTTGCGGTGGTAAGTCATCTTGAGCAACAAATTTAATCGGTTTTTGTTGGTAGTTTTTGAAATTTTTATCAATATTTGTTTGGTAGATGGCTTGATTTAACAGTTCAAATATATTGGCAAATTGATTGTCAAAAAATGCGTTGGGTATGGCTAAAGTCTGATACCATTTTTGGCAAAAGTCAATTTGATGTAAAAAATCAGATGATGGGTTGTGTGCTGTCATGTTTTTTTGTAATTTTGTGCTTTTTTTGAGATAAAAATTTTGTTTCACTGTTATTTTGTTGTAAACTATGCGGCAATATCTTTTTATTATATTGTTAAGGAATTATTTATGTCAAATATTAAATTGACTGCATTGCGTACACCACTTGCGTTGACGGTGTCAGGTTTGTTGTTGTCAGCGTGTGGCAGTACGCCAACGGTGAATAATAGCCAAGTGGCAAACCGTCCTGTGTCGCAACCGATGGTAAATGGTGTGTCGTCAACAAAAGCACAATCAGCACAGCAAAGTGCGGCTTTGTTGGATATGGATAGTTTAGATGAGCTTGAAGGTTTGCTTGAAGCAACCGATATGACAATGGTGGAAAATAGTACGCTGTTGGTACAACAGTACGGTAATTTGTGGGATAGATTGCGTGCCAATTATAAGATGAATAGCAGTTATTATGACCCACGTATTGAGGCACAAAAAAGTTGGTTTATCAGCCGTCAAGATTATTTGAACCGTTTAACCGCTCGTGCTAGCCGATATTTGTATCATACCGTGCGTGAGGCGGAACGCCGTAATATTCCTGCTGAGCTTGCGTTGTTGCCTGTGATTGAAAGCTCGTATGACCCCAATGCGACCAGTAATGCGGCTGCGGCAGGTCTTTGGCAGTTTATTCCAAGTACAGGGCGGATTTATGGTTTAAATCAAACATCAACCTTTGATGGTCGCCGTGATGTGATTGAGTCTACTCGTGCTGCCTATGACTTTTTGACCAGTCTTTATAATCAATTTGGTAGTTGGGAATTGGCATTGGCAGCCTATAACGCAGGTCCGGGGCGTGTGAGTTCTGCCATTCGTTATAACCAGTCGCAAGGCTTGCCAACTGATTATTGGTCACTGCGTTTGCCAACAGAAACGATGAATTATGTGCCACGTTTTATGGCTGTCGCCCAAATTATCAAAGACCCGTATTCTTATGGTGTAACCATTCCTGCGATTGCCAATCGTCAGCATTTTCGTAGTGTTCCTGCCAATGTGGGCGTAACGTTATCAGAAGTGAGCAGCTTAACAGGTGTCAGTTACGAAGAATTGCGTGCGTTAAATGGTGGCTTGTTGGCAGGTTCTGTGGATATGTCGGGCCCTAGCCGTGTGTTAATTCCAAACGATGTGAATAACAAAATTGACAGTCAAATTTCTCGTTTGACTGGCAACGGGTTTGCGTCCACTTATACCGCAAGCAATGGCTATGTAACACCAAACACACCAACTAACAATATCCCAACGCCAGTGGTGGTCGGCTCGGGTGATTCTTTATCAGCAACACAAGATGCCTTTAAAAAAAATGAAAAATTACCAACATCAAGTTCAGATTTAGCGGCAATGGCAACCAATATGGTGAAAAATCAGACGACATCATATGTCGCACCAACCGTCAGTAGCGAGCCACCAATTAGTGCCAGTGAGCAAAGACAAATTACCCAAGAAATGCAAACGGCAAACACGTTGCCAACGACATCAGTTGTCGTAACGCCAAATAATACCATTATGCAAGAACCGCCACTATCAGCTGCTGAGCGTGATATGATTGCACAACAAATTGAAGCATCATCGCCACAAGTTTCCCAAGCGATTAACCCAACTGATGGTAATATCAAACTTGATGCCATTCAAACGCAACAGTCTGTCCTAGAAGCCAAAGGCGAAACCAAAAAGTTAAGCTATGACAAGCCAAAAGCAGACAGCAAAAAAACCACAACAACAAAACCTGCCGTACAACGTCCATCAGGCACACGCACTACATACCAGGTTAAAAGTGGTGATACATTGTCTAACATCGCCAGTCGTGCAGGCGTGAACTGGCGTGATATCGCAGATTGGAATCAGATTGACCCGAATGCACCACTATTGGCAGGCTCAACCTTGTACTTGTACAACGCCAAACCAATGGAAGCCAAAGCCACCACGCCAGCCAAACGCCCAAATAGCTATGTGGTACAATCTGGCGACACATTGACAAGCATTGCGGATAAATTTGATTTAAGCGTGGCGGATTTAGCAAAATATAACAACTTGCCAACCAATTACCAAGTTAAAACCAAACAAACGCTTTGGTTAATCCCTGACAAAGTTGCAACGACCAAAGCCACCACTACACAAACCACCGCCAAAAAATACCAAGGTGCAACCAGTAAATACACCGTACAATCAGGCGATACACTGATTGGCATTGCCAACAAGTTGGGCGTATCGGCTGATGATATTGCCGATTTGAATAATGGTGTAAATGCCAACTCAAAACTGCAACGTGGACAAGTGATTACCGTACCAGCAGGTCAAGCCAAAGCGACTTATGCTTTGACAGGCAAAGGGGTTGATTATACGGTGAAACGTGGCGAAAGTTTAAATGCGATTGCAGATAAATTTGATATCTCAAAAGCCGAATTAGCCGGTGCCAACGGTTTAAAAAGCAATAGCGGTATCCAAGCAGGGCAAAAACTCACCATTCCACAAGCTGGCAAAACCTCCAGTAAAGCGACCACAAAACAAACCGAGAAAGCAGACACCAAAGAGTCAAAACCAGTTAGCAAATACAAAGGTGCAACCGAAAGCTACAGCGTAAAATCTGGCGAAAGCCTAAATAGCCTGTCGGCAAAATATGGCATTTCAGCGACTGATTTGGCAGGATTAAACAATCTAAAAGCCAATGCATCTTTGCAAAAAGGTCAAAAAATCAAAGTGCCAAAATTGACGACAACTTATAAAGTCAAGTCTGGTGATAACTTAATTTCTGTTGCCAAAAAATATGGCATTTCTACCAAAGAGTTGGCAGGCATGAATGATATGACGAGCACCACACAGTTAAAAATCGGTCAAGTTTTGACTGTGCCAAATAAATAATTAACTCATTGATACTGTTTTATTTAAAATTGTTTGTTTAAAAAGGTGTGCGACAATGCACGCCTTTTTTTGTTTGAGCGTTTATTTTTGTGTGAATCGCAAAAGTTGTATTTGTGGCTTGTGTTTGGTTTTGCTTCATTATAAAATGTAGGTTTTTGAATACTAAATGTATAATCATTGAGAAATAGCGTGTCTGATAAAAAATTTACTTTTATTGATTTGTTCGCAGGTGTGGGCGGTTTTCATTTTGCGTTAAAGCAATTGGGCGGTGAATGTGTTTTTGCCAGTGAAATTGATGTCAATGCACAAAAAACCTATTTTGCCAATCATGGATTAATGCCTTTTGGCGATATTACTCTAGATGAAACAAAAGCGAAAATTCCGCAACAATTTGATATTTTGTGTGCGGGTTTTCCTTGTCAAGCCTTTTCTATTGCAGGTTATCAAAAAGGCTTTTCTGACAGTCGTGGCACGTTATTTTTTGACATTGAGCAAGTTATTGCAAAACATCGCCCAAACGTTATTTTTTTAGAAAATGTTAAAAATCTAGTTAGCCATGATAAAGGAAATACCTTTAAAGTTATTTTGGATATTTTACAAAATAAGCTAAATTACGAAGTATTTTATCAAGTGTTAAATACGGCTGAATACGCCAATATTCCCCAAAATAGAGAGCGGATTTTTATTATTGCTTTTGATAAAAAGCAAAATTTTGATACAAAAAATTAAATTTCCCAACAAAATTGAATTAACAAAAACCATTCATGATATTTTGGAACATGATAAAAAGATGAAAGATACTATTATCATAAATCAAAATATTATCCGCAACTTTTGGAAGAGATGAAAAACAAAGACACGATTTATCAATGGCGTAGGGTGTATGTTAGAGAAAATAAAAACGGTCAATGCCCAACGCTTACGGCAAATATGGGGACAGGTGGGCATAATGTGCCATTAATTTTAGATGATTTTGGTATTCGTAAATTAACCCCAAAAGAGTGTTTTGCTTTTCAAGGTTATGATGTAAAAAAATTTTGTTTTTCCTAATATTGCCGATAGTAAACTGTATATGCAAGCAGGTAATTCGGTTACTATGCCTTTGGTTAAAAAAATCGCAGAAAATATATTGCAGGTGATTTTATGAGCGTTTGGGAAAAATACGACAAAGAACAGCGTAATGAATATATTAAATTTCTTCAAGTTTATGGAGCTTTAATAAACTTATTTCGCCAAAAACAAGGCGATTTAATCCCTTATCTTGATTCTAAATTTCAAGAAACCGTTTTTGCTAGAATTTTTAAAGCAGAAAATGTTGATATTGGTAATACACCACATGATGTTTTATCCGTTTTTGGAGATTTGAGAATCGGAATTGGTTTGAAAACATGGATGAATAGTACGCCATCTTTTCAAAAAGTCATGCAATTAAAAAGCCGTCAATTTGACATTCATTCTCATAAAAACAACTTAGAAGATTTAGCAAACTGTATTTCTTTAATTAAAAATGAAAGAATGCAAGCAGATTATAAAAGGCTTGGTTTGTTAGAAAATGGTAATATTTACCATTATATTACAAGAGATAAAGGAAAATTTTCATTATTTGAATGCGATTATCCGCTGATAGATACGAATAATTTAACGATTATAGATAATACAAAAACTGCATTATTATGGTCAGATGGCAAAAAGCAATATAAATATACTATTGATTTTGCCCCTATAGATGCTTTTGAAGCATTTATGAATAACGAACAAATTATTACAGAAGAATAGGAAACCCCATGTCAGGCAACACTTTTGGAAAAAACTTCACCGTAACCACAGCAGGCGAGTCGCACGGTGTGGGCTTAATGGCAATCGTTGATGGCGTACCACCAAACATCGCCATCAGCGAAGCGGATTTACAAATTGACCTTGACCGCCGTAAACCGGGTACAAGCAAATTTGCCACCCAACGCAAAGAAGATGACATTGTCGAGATTATCTCTGGCGTGTTTGAAGGCAAAACCACAGGCACACCGATTGGGCTACTCATTCGCAACACCAACCAAAAATCTAAAGACTACAGCGACATCAAAGACACCTTTCGACCCAATCATGCCGACTACACCTACACCATGAAATATGGGTTTAGGGATTATCGTGGCGGTGGGCGTTCGTCCGCTCGTGAAACCGCCATGCGTGTGGCAAGTGGAGCGATTGCCAAAAAGTTTTTATTTGAGCGTTTGGGCGTGCAAATTCGTGGCTATGTAACGCAAATTGGCAACGTCAAAGCCAAAGAAATCCCAGAGCATGAAATTGACTGGGAATTTGTCAATAGCAATCCGTTTTTTTGTGCCGACAAAGACGTTTTGCCAGCGTTTGAACGGCTGATTAGCGAATGCCGTGAACAAGGCACAAGCGTTGGGGCAAAACTCACCGTACTGGCAACAGGCGTGCCTGTGGGCTTGGGCGAGCCGATTTTTGACAGGCTAGATGCCGACATTGCCCATGCAATGATGAGCATTAATGCGGTCAAAGGCGTGGAAATTGGTGATGGCATGGCAGTTACCGAGCAGTTTGGGCATTTGTCGCAAGATGAGCTTTCATCAAATGGCTTTTTGGCAAATCACTCTGGCGGTATTTTGGGCGGTATTTCTAGCGGTCAGACTATTAAAGTCAGCATGGCATTAAAACCAACGTCCAGCATTACCACCGCAGGACAAAGCATTGATATTTATGGCAATACGGTGCAAATGCTCACCAAAGGGCGACATGACCCATGTGTGGGCGTGCGAGCCACACCGATTGCCGAAGCCATGATGGCAATGGTGCTTGCCGACCATTATTTACGCCACCGTGGACAAAATGCCGATGTTGTGCCACCGATTGCACCGATTGAGTAACAAGGTTTAATTTTGGATGCTTAATCCGCAGGACAATCAACACTACCAAATTTGGCAAAATCAGCTGCTTGCCGAGTTAGGCGTTACGCGTTGGGCGAGTCAAGATAGCCCTGTGATTGAGCTAACTTTAGAACAGCTTGCCGATAGTCTTGAGCCGTTTTTTGAGCCGATAGATTGGCAAAAAACCAATGACGAACCACATAACGAAGCGTTTTTTTTATTTAGATGAGCCACATCATGATAGCTATCAAATTAATGAATTAGCAGATGACGAAATAGATGAACCAGATATTAATACTGCTAAAATCATTGATAAATTTAGCTTACAGGCTTTGATATTTCGTGATTGGATAATTTTGGCAGATACCGATGTGTTAATCAAAAATGACAAACAGCTACAACTTTGGCAAAATATCGCCAAAAATTTGCATTTAACACCGCAAGATTTCACATTTCCATTACTTTCACACCAAAGTGATGGTTTTGTATCAATGATGACACAAGAACAAATGTGTACAGATGTATTGGCGTTGGCAATGTTTGAAGGCTTTGTTTGTCGTTTTAATCAAAATAATGTCAATCAAAAAAACAATGCCCCACGCAAAATCGGCTGTGTTACACCATTACCCAATGTTTTTAACACATTGGAAATTAAATCATTAGCTTCGTTAAATACAATGTTAAAAAATAGCAAACAAAAAGGCATTTTTTGGCAAAGTTTATTGTAAATTCTTAACCCAACAGTTTTTTTACGCAACAAAAGGAAAAAAGTTATGTTTGACAAACGTGTTCACAATTTTTGTGCAGGCCCTGCCACCATGCCAACAGCGGTGCTTGAAAAAGCCCAAGCCGAGCTGTTAAATTGGAAAAATGGTGGTTCATCAGTGATGGAAATCAGCCATCGCAGTATCGCTTTTATGGAAATTGCCAAAAAAGCCGAGCAAGATTTACGCACTTTGATGAAAATTCCAGACAATTATAAAGTCTTATTTTTACAAGGTGGGGCGAGCCCGCAGTTTTCAACAATTCCGATGAATTTGTTACATGGCACAGCCGATTATTTAGAAACAGGGACTTGGTCAAAAAAAAGCCCTAACCGAAGCCAAACGCTACGAAGAAGCAGGGCTGGGCAAAATTAATGTGGTCGCTTCATCAAAAGATAGCAACTACACCACCGTGCCAGACCGCGCTACTTGGCAGTTGTCAGACGGTGCGGATTATTTTCATTATTGCCCGAATGAGACCATTCATGGCGTGACGCTGTTTGACGTGCCAGACGTGGACGCACCGATTATTGCGGATATGTCGTCCAATATTTTGTCAAGTCCGATTGATGTGAGCAAATTTGGCATGATTTATGCAGGGGCTCAAAAAAATATTGGACCTGCGGGTTTGACGATTGTGATTATTCGTGAAGATTTGTTGGGTAAAGCCAATGCGATTTGTCCAAATACCCAAAATTATCTCAATCAAGCAGAAAATGATTCTATGCTAAATACACCACCAACATTTGCTTGGTATTTGTCAGGTTTGGTATTTGAATGGTTATTAGAACAAGGTGGCGTGGAAGCGATTTATCAACAAAACCTTGAAAAAGCCAAACGTTTGTATGATTTTATTGATAATAGCGATTTTTACCAAAATCCTGTTGATAAAAAATACCGTTCTATCATGAATATTCCGTTCACACTGGCAAATAGTGAGCTTGATAAAACTTTCTTAGAACAAGCGACTAACGCAGGACTTTTGAACTTAAAAGGTCATAAGAGTGTGGGCGGTATGCGTGCAAGTATCTATAATGCTGTTGATTTGACAGCGATTAATGATTTAATCGGATTTATGCAACAGTTTTGAGAAAAATAGCGTTTTGATTTTTGTAACAAATTTGTTACAATGGCAATAAAAGGTAATATAATCTTTTGTTGCCAATCTTTTTAAATAATTAACAAAATTTTATAGGTTGGTGTTGATACTTTTACAACATTAGGAGAGATGCTATGTTGAAAAATTTTTTTTACTAAAACGATAATGAGCGTTATGATGCTCTCTATAAGTGTGAGCGGTTTTTCGACATCAACCTATCGTGTGAAAACAGGTGATACATTGGGCAGTATTGCTTTACAATATAACGTTAGCCAACAAAAGTTGATGGATATAAACAACATTAAATCACCTGATAGCATTCGGACAGGGGATTTGTTGCTTATCAATGATAGTACAGCACGCATTTATACAGGGGCGACAACCAGTTATACTGTGCAACGTGGCGATAATCTTAGCACTATTGTAAAAAAATATGACACCACGCCAACTGTTCTTGCTGAATTAAATCCAAGTTTGAATGCCAATTTTGACCAAATTCGTGTGGGGCAAATTTTGGTCGTGCCTGCGGTAACAACGACAACCACATCTGTACCAGTCAAAAAATTTACAGGCAGAAATATTGCTTATACTGTCAAAAAAGGTGATACATTTTTGGGCATTGCCAATCGTTATAATATTAAAGCCATTGAGTTGGCAAAAGTGAACAACGTTGACGTTTTGTACAAAGTAAAAGAGGGTGAAACACTTTACGTACCAGAAGTTGAAGCCAGTTTGCGAGATTTGGTAGAAAAAAAGACGACCGAAGGAGAAGCGAGCGTTAAAACAAATAAAACAACCACACCCAAAGCCACTACAACAAAAACCACAACGACTAAAACAACAAATACCACATCAAAAACTGCCAAACCAACGACATTACCGCTTAAATTAGACAGCGTCAAATATGTTGTAAAACCGGGAGACACATTGGGCGGTGTGGCAAATAGAAATAATGTTACCTTGGGTACATTGGCAGAGTTTAACCACTTAAAAACAGACAGTTTGTTAAAAATAGGTCAAGTATTGTACATTCCTGTGCCTGTGGTTAAATAATCATATACTAAAGTCTTGCACTCAACGAAACAAAAAGGCGTTATTGATACGCCTTTTTTATTGCTAATCAAATGATTCTTTGTTCATGTCATTGCTAAACGGCGTGTCATTGGTTGGCAGTTTGTAATCTTCGTTTGCCCACGCTCCCAAATCAATCAGTTTGCAACGCTCGCTACAAAATGGTTTAAACGGATTATTTTGCCAAGCGGTCAATTTTTGCAATGCGGACAGGGGTATTGTTGGATTGTTTCGGTCGTCATAAGTTTTAATTTTGAAAAAATGGATAAAAAGGTTAAAATGTTGCGTTAAAATTGCTATTATAACACTTTTTTGCCGAGCCAAACCAATGACTTTTAGCCATCAATTTTCACGCTTGTTTCAACTTGACAAAATTCAGCCACCCAGAGATTTTTTGCCGATGTCGTCCGATTTTTGGCAAATAAATGTTAATAATATTTGTTTGGAAATTGGGGCAGGCAAGGGCAAGCACGCTTTACAATTTGCCAAAACAATCCAAATTTCAATCATGATTGCTATTGAACGCACCGAACAAAAATTTGTCGCCATGCAAAAAGTTGCCAATGCCGAAACATTCACCAATTTGACGGTAATTCATGCTGATGCGGTGGCTTGGGCGGTGCATGGTGTGCCAAAGCAAAGTTTGGCACAGATTTTTATTTTATACCCCAATCCAGAACCGCACAATCCAAACCAACGCTGGCTGAATATGCCGTTTTTTGAGTTTTTGTTATCACGGTTACAGCCCAATGGCAAAATCACGTTGGCGAGCAATATCGCTGATTATATTGATGAGGCGTATCAAAAATCGGTGGACATTTGGCAATTGCCAACGCTCAAAAGTCAAGTGCCGACCGATAGCGAACGCACGCATTTTGAGGTGAAATATTTGGCTCGTGGTGAGACGTGTTGGCAGTTGGATATTACCAAACCGAGCGATTATTGTACTCGGTTTGATGATGTTTGAATAAGTTGGTCGTTTTAACTACAACAAATTAATCAATTCATTCACTTCTTGCTCATTGGTCGCCCAGTCGGTGGCAATCCGCACAACTTTTGATTGAATTTTGCCACAATAAACAAGCAATTTTAAACAATTTATGCTATAATGTCGCTTTTTAATTTTGCCATATTTTGACAAAATTTTTTCTCATATTTAAAACGTATTTTTAAACATTTTTTAAAAATATTTTAAAAACGTTTTTGTAGTAAATTTGCACAAAAATTGGTTAAACAAGTTGTTAAACAATTTTAAGGAACGCACATGATCACCGACTACAATCAGCCCCATTGGCATTGTAGATGAACTTAAACATCC
>CAKMOY010000040.1 GCA_927911235.1 uncultured Moraxella sp. | reverse complement strand
GATAAAAAAATAGGTTAATCTTCATTAACCTATTTGTGTTTATTTTTTCTTGGATTTTTTTTGTTTTTTGGCTTGGATTTCTTGCAAGGTGCGTCCAATTTCCTCATCATTTAATTGGGCAATTTGTTGCAAAATGTGCATGACATCAAGGTCTAAAATAAAGCCAGCACTTTTTGCCATTTTGTCAATGCGATTATCAAAGTTAATCACGCCATCATTTAGGCGGATATATTCCAGTCGCTCCAACGTGTCCAAAAAGCTTGCAAACAACGCTCTATCAAAAAAGTCGGGAATATCATCTTCATAAATCACCGACAACCGCTGACCGAGCAAATGCCCTAAGTCCACGACTTGCTCTTTGGTAAGTTTGTTTGAGCCTTGCTGACTTAACAAGGCTAATATCATAAAATACCGCTCAAGACTGTGCTCTACTGCATTGGCAAGCACGGTTAGTTGTTGATAATTGCGAGTATTTGGGTCAGGTGTGGTGAGCCAATGTTCGCCTTTGTCATTCATGCCTTTATCCACGATGATGTTTTCATTGATTAATGTGGTTAAATGTTCTTTTAAGTTATCTTTTAAAGTGCGAGCAGGATATTTTAAAAATAATTCGGCTTGTAAAAACGGATAAATGATACCCACCACGTTTTCAATATTGGCGACGGTGATATGACCGTTACGTTTAACAAGGCTTGCACACAGCGACAACAAGATATATACGTGCAAAATGTTGTTGCGAAAATAGCTTAATAATGGGGCCTGGCGTTCGGCAATGCGTACCAAATCTCCCAACACGTGTGGCGTTTTTCAATCAGTTTTAGCTGAATGCCATAATTGATAATGGACTGTGGCGATGCGTCCGTAATGGTAACATCTTCGTCATACGGCAAGGTACGAGCCAATCGCTGATACAGGGCAAGCTGCTCAAGACAGCTTTGTTCGTCCAATGCACCGTGTGGCGTGTCCAGTAGCACCAGCGACAGCAAGGTAACAGGATTTATCACCGCCGAGCGGTTAATGCGTTGCATGATTTTGACACCGATGTTGTCAATCATTTGGCTGATATTGTCTGGGATTTCACTGTCGCTACGGTCGTTTGGTAGACTGTTTGGAGCGACGTGGTATTTTTGCATAAAGTCGTCAAGGTGCAACGGCTGACCGAAACTGACATGAACTGTACCAAAAATTTTTTTCTAATTTTTTGCCCGTTTTTAACAAGCCCAATAATGATTCGGATTCTTTGGGTTTGCCTTTTAATTCATCAACATAAGTTGCCCCTTCCACAATCCGTTCATAGCCGATATAGGTTGGAATAAATACAATCGGCTTGCCAGCTTGGCGAAGATGGCTTTGCACTGTCATGGCAATCATGCCTTTTTTGGGTGGCAATAAGCGACCAGAGCGAGAACGACCGCCTTCAATAAAATATTCAATTGGCGTATTACGCTGAATCATACTGTGCATATATTCACGAAACACCGCACTGTACAAGGCATTACCACGAAAACTGCGACGCATAAAAAATGCCCCGCCATTTCGCAACAATTGCCCGACCACAGGCATATTTAGATTGTCGCCCGCAGCAATGTTTGGAATACGCAAACCTCGCTTATAAATCACATACGACAGTAACAAATAATCAATATGACTGCGATGACACGGCACATAAATGACTTCATGGTTTAAGGCGACCTCTCGCACACGCTCAAAATGCTGTACTTGAACGCCATCGTACAACTGCGTCCAAAGCCATGTCAAAAAGTGGTCAAAAAACCGAATCATCGCATACGAATAATCACTGGTAATCTCTTTTAAATAACCACGAGCCAACTGGCGACTTTCGTGAAGATGGCGGTTATTTTCTTGGCTATCCACTTCAATGGCATGACGAATGGCAGACGTGTTTAAAATCTTGTCCAACTCATTACGGCGGTCGGACAAATCAGGACCCAAAATCGCCTCTTGTTGCTTGTCCAAATAACCGAGCAAACGTGCATGAATTTTTTGGGCGACCAACTCTACTGCCATATCATGCGACACCAAATCTTGAGAAACCTGCATTTCGGCAAATTTGTCATTTTCACTTTGCAAAATGGTGCGTAAATCTTTGGGTTGATGAAACTGCACAAAGGTATCACGTCCTTTTACCCCAATATTAAACAACTGTTTGCTAATGCTTGGTGCTTTCCATTCGTCAGCGGTCAATAAATTAAACCAAGAATCCTCTTTTTCAGGTGCTCGCCCCCACAAAATAGACACAGGAATAAACTGAATTTGCAAAGTTGGGTGGTTTTTCACCGCTTCAATCAAACGCAACAGACGTGGTGAATACAAAGTTTTGCCATTGTGTTTTTTGCTTTTTGGGTGGTGCAAAAAAATCATCGCACTGTTTTCATCAATGCCAAATGCTGAGGCTTGCACAGGGTTCAAAGCCTTTGGCAAATTATGCTCTGCGGTTTCAAGGTCAATTAACAAACTGTTGCTACGAGAATATTCTTTTAGCACATAAAAAGTCAAAACGGCGGTGTCATCACTGTTTGGGTTGTCAGGTGTTGTCGTTGGGTTAAGCGTTGGAATATCGCCAATTAACTGCGACTTGACCGCCAGCCCTAGCAGGTTGCCTGAAATTTTTTTTATACAAATTATTCAACATTGAGCCGTTTTTTTGATTTGCATGATTGACCTTGATAAAAAGATATCGTGAATAGATGTGGCATAGATTAACAAATTTGCGTATATTATAGGAAAATTTTTGATGTATAATAAGGTTTTTTTTGAAAAATTTGTAAAAGGCTGAATAAATGTTAAATAAAAAACCAGAAGAATTAACACTTGTTGAACAATTATTAGAAACTTTAACGCTCATTCCCCATGACGATGATGTGTTTGTCGGTCAAAGTCATGACTATGTTGGGACAAGAATTTTTGGCGGGCAAGTCTTGGCGCAAGCCTTGATGTCAGCGAGCCATACGGTGGATAATGGCCGCCCTTGCCACAGTTTGCACGGTTATTTTTTTGCGGGGCGGTGATGCGTTTCGCCCTGTGTTTTATCAAGTGGAAAAAATGCGAGATGGTAAAAGTTTGTCCGCTCGTAGGGTAACGGCTCGACAGTACGATGATAACCAAAAACCACAAATTATTTTTAGCATGATGGCATCGTTTGGGCGTTATGAAGATGGCTTGGATTATCAAGAAACCATGCCAAATTATCCAAATCACGAACAATTGTTAAATGAACAACAACTCAAAGACCAATTTGTCGGCAAAATTCCGCCTGCACTACAGGCTCGCTATATGCGAAAACGCCATGTAGAAATCAAGCCTGTCGCCCCACGTGACCCCATTCACCCAGCCCCCATGCCCCCAAAACAAGCCAACTGGCTACGCATTGTGGAGCTTGGCAAGCAGTCTATTCAGATTCAGCAGGCGTTGTTGGCGTTTTCGTCCGATTTTTATTTAGTCGGCACAGGTTTTATGTCGCATGGTGTCAGCTACATGACCAAAGGGCTACAGGCAGCGAGCATTGACCACAGTATGCACTTTCACCGCCCTTTTGACTTAAATGACTGGCTGTTGTACGATATGTGGAGCGACACCACGTCCAACGCCAAAGGCTTAAATCATGGGCAATTTTGGCAAAATGGCAAACTGATTGCCACCACCCAACAAGAAGGACTGATGCGATTAAACCAAACGCTTTAGAACCTGTATTCATAACGTTTTTCAATGAAAAATAAGATAAAGCGCCAGCTTTTCAAGGAAAAAATGCAGTTTGATAGTTATTCTATCAAACAAGTTTTTGACGAAGAAAAGCAAGATTTAGCCATTTTTCATGCAAAAGCAAATAAATATTTAGTGAAAAACCTGTAAGATTTTTATGGCGTAATGTTGTGAATACAGGTTCTTAACAAACGGAAAAAAACAAATATGCAATCGCCAATTAACCTAAGCAGTTTGCCAAATA
>CAKMOY010000039.1 GCA_927911235.1 uncultured Moraxella sp. | reverse complement strand
CTATTAGACCAAAAAAGGCAATCAGACCTTGATAAACAGCGTGAATAAAGGCATTGAAACCATCAAGAATAACGGCGAAATGGCAAAAATTGAAGAAAAATGGCTAGGTAAAAAAGCCTAATTCGTTTATTTTTCCGCCATTTTTTCTTCCCATTCAGCAAGGCGAGTATGAATTTTTTGGTATAATGTGCCTTTTTTGTACTTGCCTTTTTTGGTGGTGCTGTCAATATCGGCATTTGTCAGTAACGACAAGGCTTCATTGACGTGTTCCACTGCAAAAATGTGAAATTCGCCATTTTTGACTTTTCAATGATATCTTGGCGGAGCATTAGTTGATTTAAGTTGGCTTTTGGGATAATTACGCCTTGATTACCTGTCAAACCTTTTTCCACACACGCATCAAAAAAACCTGCGATTTTGGCATTGACACCGCCCACCGCTTGCACTTGTCCAAACTGATTCATTGAGCCTGTTACTGCCAAATTTTGGCAAATCGGCACTTGAGCCAATGCAGAGAGCAACGCACAAGTTTCGGCAACGGTGGCACTGTCGCCATCAATACCGCCATAACTTTGTTCAAAGGCGAGAGAAGCGGTAAAATTAAGCGGATAATCATCAGCAAACAAGGCTTTAAGATAGCTACTCATAATCAGCACGCCTTTGGCATGAATAGAACCGCCCAAATCCACATCTCGCTCAATGTCCAAAATATCGGCATTGCCCGCACTATAATGCACGCTTGCTGTCAGGCGAGCAGGCATACCAAATTCACTATCGGCATAACTTATCACCGTCAAAGCGTTAATCTGTCCCACCGCTTCGCCTTGCGTGCTAATCAGTTGTTGTCCTTTTTCAAGCTCTTGCCAAAACAACTGTCGTAGATAACCCGAACGATACTGAATATCGCCAATTGCTTGTAACACGTGGCTTTGGTTCACAGTTTTTACAGTATTCATCACGGCATAACGGTTCGCTTCTAGCAACAATTGCCCCAAACGGTCGCTGTGCAAACTTAGCTCAGTTTGGTCTTCGGCTTGTTCGCTTAAATAATCCAACAAACTTGCCAAAGCGGTATTGTCAAAAGGCAAAAGTTGATATTTTTAATCATATCGGCAATTTTGGCAACCATCAACTGTTCATTTTCAGGCATGCGAGCGATGGTATCATGAAAATCGGCTCGAATTTTAAACACCGCATTAAACTCTGGCTCAAAATCCAACAAATCATAATACAAATCAGGCTCACCCAACAAAATCACCTTAACATCAAGCTCAATCGGCTGTGGCTCAAGGCTGATACTACCTGTCAAAGTCAGCATTTGCTCAAGGCTTGACATCTTGATTTGACGGCTTTGTAACGCACGTTTTAGTCCTTGCCACGCATACGGATATTCTAAAAGACTGTTGGCTTCTAGTATCAAATAACCGCCATTGGCTCGGTGCAACGACCCTGCACGAATCAAACTCACATCAGTGGAAACCGTTCCCATATGAGTAATTTGCTCCACATGACCGAGCAGATTTAAATGCGTTGGCAACTCTTCAAATACAATCGGAGCGTGCTGATTGGGGTCTTGACTGGCAATCACATTGACAAAGTAACGGGCAGGCACGGACGAAAAATGACTGGGCAAAAACTCTTCATCATCTTCATTGACAATGCGTTCCACATGACCGACCATGTCGTCATGAACTTGTTTTAAATAATCAATCACTTTTGGTAAATCGTGATATTTTTCAAATAAACTGTCAAATAACGGCTGTAACGCTCGTTTTGCCAAAGCGTGGTGCAAGGCTTGCAGTTTGTTGTTGGCTTCATGTTCAATTTTTTCTAATGCAATAGTCAAAAGACTTAGGCGTTTTTGCATATGATTTTTTTGCCAAGACTGTTCAAATAGGGGATTTGTTGTCTCTTTTTGGTTTTTTGCCGATTTTTTTGGCGGTTTTTTGCAAAACTTCTTCATCATCAAGGGTATTGACAAATACAGGCTTGTTGTCAAAAGGGCGGACACTTAACATCAGCGAAAACTGCTTGCCTTCTTCATTCAATGCCAAATATGCCTGTTCTTCTTGCAAACTGGTTTGGTTTTTGATGGCTTCTACTTTGGATTGATAATGTTCACTACGAAAGCGTTGATTGAGCAGACGTTTTGACTTTTCCCACAAATTTTTGACATCATCAGCAAAAATGGTTGCCATACCAGTCGGCAACTGCAACGCAATCGGTGAACGAGCGTCCGTAAAATTATGTACATAAACCCAATCTTTTGGCAAAGGGCGAGTTTTGGCATAATCGGACAAAAGTTTGGTAACAAGCGTTCGTTTGCCCAAACCATTTTCACCAGACGCAAAAATATGATAGCCATTGGCACGAATGTCCAACGCTGTTGCAATCGCACGGCAGGCACGTTCTTGACCGATTTTACTTGTGTCAATATTTTTGATAAGTTGGCTGTTTTTTGGTAGGGTTTTTGGGTCGGTGTAGCGTTTTAGCTGTGTAACGGTTAAAGGTTTTAAGTGAGATTTTGGCATATTTTTACAATTTTTTGTGCAGATTGTTAAATGAATAAATTTAAAAACGTATGATGTGGCAATTTTGGCAAAAAAGCAATGAATTTTTACAAAAAGTATGACACATAATGTTACAAAAGATAAGCACGCATAACGTAAATGATTGATTTTTTACATGACAATGATAAAAATTACAAATGATTACCAAATGTGTGTGCGAAACTTACCCAATTCACAAAAACATCGTATTGTTACGCAAAAAAATTACCTATTATAGTCCCAAGTTTAGCAATAAGCGATTTTGAGTAAGAAAATCAAAAACAGCAAATAATTTTCTTAAGTCAATGTTTTGAATCAAAAAAAGGAAAATCAAAATGAGTAATTATGATAATATTAACCGTGATATCGTAAAAGAAGCCCCAGAAGAAGTGCGTGAAGATTTGAACGCAGACCCAATCACAGGCGAACCTGGTTCACACCCTATCGGTACTGGTATTGGTGGCTTAGGCGGTGCAGCAGCAGGTGCGGCGATTGGTGCAATCGGTGGTCCACTGGGTGCATTAATCGGTGGTGCAATCGGTGCAGTGATTGGTGGTTCAGCAGGTCATAGCGTTGCCGAAAAAATTGACCCAACCGTTGAAGATACTTACTGGCGTGGTCAATACGTTAGCACAGCATATTACAACTCAGAATATGACTATGACCGTGATTATCAGCCAGCGTATGCAGTTGGTTATGCCAACCGTCCACGCTATGACGCAAACACACGCTTTGAAGACGTTGAGTCAGACTTAGAGCGTTCATGGAACGAAGTCAAAGGCGATTCACTTCTATTATGGGCAGAAGCTCGTCAAGCAGCACGTGATGCATGGTATCGCATTATTCCAGAAAATCGTGTATAATACACAAAGTTAGTAACAATTTGTTATTAATCAAAAAGCCAAAAGATTATCTTTTGGCTTTTTTATGCTTTTTTTTAATCAGGATTTGGGCATATTTTAGCACATGATTAAAATAAATTTACAAAGTTTTAGAGTGTCTTAAGAATTCAGAACAATAAACATACTTAATACCAAACTAAACTTTGTTATTATAACGGCAATCATTTGGCTGCTTGCTTCAATATAACCAACAGTAAAGCTATATTGAAAAATTTTTAAGTTATTTTCAAAAAAATTAGTGAAAAACTAAAAGAATAACATGATAACTTAATCATCAAGCACAAATTAAACATTCACCTTTTGAGGAGTTTATTATGGCAACATCATATGATGAAAAAATTGACAACGTGTTGGCAGATTCAGAGTTAGCACGCCGTCTTGTTCCAAACAAATTTAAATTTACCAGCCAACAAGGTCGTTTACGCCGTCAAAAACTGTTGGCAGCCGCAAAAGAGCTTTCAGCTACTCGTCCGATTGCTGAAATTACTTTGGCAGATGTGTGCGATAAAGCGGGCATTCCACGTGCATCAGCGTATCACTTTTTCCCAAATGTATCAGCGATTTTCTTGGCATTACGCTACCTAAACACGAGCGAAATTATCACCAAGTTAGAAACTGTTGATGTGGCAAAATACAGCCGTTGGCAAGATTATTTGTCAGGTTTGATTGAAGCAGGTGTTGAAGCGATTCAAACTGACCCCACAGTCGCTCGTTTGATTTATGAAACCAACACACCAGCCTTTGAAAACAATCAATTTGGCAGTGAAGTGGAAAAACAAATCACTCGTATGATTTATGATAAATTGTCAGCACAATACAAAATGCCAGCCTTTGACAGCATTCAAAAACAAATGTTGGTCGGTTATGGCATTATCAACGGTGTTCTACAATTGGCATACCGCTCAGAAGGCAAAATCAGCGATACTTATCGCCGTGAAGCGACTTCTGCATTGATTGCATATTTGCGTAGCTATTTGCCAGAAAATTTGCCAAAAAACTAAACAGTTAAATATTCAACTATTATTTAAAAACTCACAAATTTTTTGTGAGTTTTTTTATGTTCTGGCAAAAATGTAACAAATTTTTACAATGAAATTTTTTGGATAAAGTAGCGAATTTTGTTAAGAATTGATAAACTATCTGTCCTTTTTAGGTCTTGTTTGTGAGCATTGTCAATGGTTCAGCCAAATTTTGTCAAAAGTTTTTTAAAAATTTTTCAATATCATTCAACAGTTCAATGGTTTTTTTTGACATGGGTTGCGATTTTTTTAACCGCTTGCCAACAATTACCTGTCAAACCACATTCACTAAAAAGCCAATTATTAACCCAACAATCACAACAACTACAACCAAAACTTTCTAAAAAAACCGATTTAATTCAACAAATTAGCCAAACAGCACCGCCAACGGATAAAAATTTGTCTGGTTATTATCCGATTATTACCAGTCGTGATGCCTTTGCTTCTCGCAGTATGTTGACCGATTTAGCCAAGCACAGCATTGATATTCAATATTACATTTGGCACAACGATGAAGCGGGGCAGTTAATGCTCAAGCAATTGTACGATATGGCAAATCGTGGTGTCAAAGTGCGATTGTTGCTAGATGATTTAAATACCGACAGTAAAATTGACCAACTATTATTGGCTTTTGCCAGCCACCCAAACATTGCGGTACGTTATATTAACCCAAAAATTATCCGCTCGCTGACTACTGCTAATTTTGCGGTAGCCATGCCACGTTATCATCGTAGAATGCACAACAAAAGTATGACTTTTGACAAACAATTATCTATTATTGGCGGACGCAATATTGGCAATGAATATTTACGCAGTGATACCAAAAATGAGTTTTCTGACCTTGATGTATTACTTGCGGGCAAGGTGGTGGACAGTATCAACGACAGTTTTGAACAATATTGGAATAGTCCAATCAGTTATGATATTGAAAACTTGGTTTTGCCTTATGAAGTGAATAATAAAACCAATAAAATCCATATGATAAATACGGAGCAACTGTTTTTTTGATAGTCTTGATAAAATCAAAAAAAATGAACAATGGTTTCATAGTCAAGATTTTTATCAAACGCCAGCTTTGGCATTGGGTAGTCATCACCATGCGTTGAATGATGTATTAGCCCAAAAACGCTTAAAATTTCGTTGGGCAAAAATTGATTTTTTTGCCGACAATGTGCAAAAATTGTTAAAAAAAGACAACAAATCTGAACGTCTGGTTGAGCAATTACGAGAGAGTATTGGCACACCAAAGCATGATTTTACCGTGGTTTCGTCTTATTTTGTGCCGACCAATCGTGGCATCAAAGAGCTAAATCAACTGGTCGCCGATGGTGTGAATGTAACTATTTTAACCAATTCTTTTGATTCTACCGATGTGCCAACCGTTCACGTAGGGTATAGCGAAGCACGCTTGCCTTTGCTAAAAGCAGGGGTGAAATTGTACGAACTAAAGTCCAGTGCTGATGCGGATTTGCGTATCAAAAAGCCCCGTTTATCTCGCAATGAAATCAGCACAAGCCTACATACCAAAGCCTTTGCGGTTGATGATAGATTGGCGTTTATCGGTTCATACAATGTGGACCCACGCTCCGCCAATATCAATACTGAGCTTGGCGTGGTGATTTATGACCCTGCACTTGCCAAAGCCATGCACAAAATGTTTGATGATAATATTTTAAATATTAGCTACAAATTAATGTTATCAGATAAAAACCGTATCGTGTGGCAAACGTTGGACGAAGACAGACCGATTGTATTAAATAAAGCCAATGAACCCCGTTTGTCATTGGTCAATAGCACATGGATTCGGATTTTTTCGGTATTGCCAATTCAGTGGTTGTTATAACTTTTTATCCAATATTTAATTATTTGTGTTGAGTATCGCTTTGCTCTACCTAACTTACAAAAACTTATATTTTCAACATCACCAAAATGTTTATTACAAAAATATGACATTGTATCTAATTATTTTATAAGCAGTTTGTTTATAATTGTGTGTTATTTTTTTTGTTTTGTTAATTTTCATTAAATGTTTGTTAAGGTGATGTATGCCTTTTATGTCGGATACAACCGAAGAGTTGCGAGTGTTAAACGCCAAAGAACAACAGATTATTTTGTTGGTTGCATTGGCAGAATTCTTTACTTGTTTTAATTTTGTGGTGTATTTTTCGTTTAATGATGCGATTGTTCATGCGTTTTTCCCAAAAGATTTAGATGATGAGTTAAAACAGCTCGGATTTTTGGCATTGGTGTTTATTGGCTATGTTTCTCGTCCGTTGGGTGGTATGATATTTGCCGATAGTGCTGATAGGTTTGGCAGAAAAAAAAGTGATGTTGTATAGCCTTGCGACAGTGGCTTTGATGACACTTGTTATTGGACTTTTGCCGACTTATCAGATGATAGGGTCGTGGGCGGTGTTGTTACTCGTGGTAGTGCGATTATTACAAGGCGTGGGAATAGGGGCGGAAGTGCCGATTTCTTGGGTGTATGTGATTGAACAAGTACCACGTTGGCATATTGGTTGGGCAAGTAGTTTGATTATTACCAGTTTAATTTTGCCTGTTTTATTTGCCAATCTGATAAGTGCGACTTTGTTCGAGATGTTGACGGTAGATGAGATGATGCAGTTTGGTTGGCGGATTCCATTGATTTTGGGGGCGATTTGTTCATTTATTACCATTTTATTGCGATATCGTTTGGTAGAAACGCCTATTTGGAAAAATGCCAAACAAAAGGGTGAGATTTTAACAACTTTGCCAATAAAACGGGTGTTTAAAAAATACCGTTATGGTTTTGTCATTACTTTTTTGTTGTCGTGGTTCACATCAAGCGTGTATTTAATCGTATTTTTGCTATTGCCAGATATCGCTGTGCAGTATTTTGATGTGGACAGTAGTGAGATAGCGATTGCCAATAATGTGGCGATTTTGTTTGCCAGTTTGGGGGCGTTGGTATTTGGTTATTGTGCTGATAGATTTAATCTGGGGCGAGTATTTGGTACGGGTTGTATTTGTTTGGGCATTAGCAGTTTTTTATTTTT